>DAIEMM010000207.1 GCA_027349605.1 Anaeromyxobacteraceae bacterium | reverse complement strand
GGCGCCTCCGACGCCATCGCCTTCTACGAGAAGGCCTTCGGGGCGAAGGAGCTCTCCCGCATGCCGGGCCCGGACGGGAAGCTCCTGCACGCGGAGCTGAAGCTCGGCGACCGGGTCCTCTACCTCGGGGACGAGGCGCCGGAGATGGGCGCGCCGTCGCCGCGGGCGCCAATCCCGTGATGCCCCCCGCCGACATGTTCTGGGGGGACCGCTACGGGATGGTGCTCGACCCCTGGGGCCACCGCTGGGCGCTCGCCACCCAGGCCCCTCCGCGGGGATGAGCGACCTGGAGTGAACCGCACCGACGCCGAGGCGCTGGCGCGCGCGCGGGACGTCCTCGAGAAGCCGGGGCTCGCCATCCGGCTGACGGACCGGGTCGGCAAGCCGGTGGAGATGGCGGTGGCGGCGCTTCCCGCGGCCGCGTCGCGCCAGATCCACCGCGCCACCGGGGCGGCGCTCGACCGGGCGCTCTCGGTCGCGCTGCGCACCATGGACGCCGATCCCGACCCGCCCGCCGACTGGCTCCACCGCCTGGCCGTCGGCGCCGCCGGAGCGGGTGGAGGG
The DNA here is from genome assembly GCA_027349605.1 of Anaeromyxobacteraceae bacterium. GTDB lineage: Bacteria > Myxococcota > Myxococcia > Myxococcales > Anaeromyxobacteraceae > CAIOAK01. The sequence continues at coordinate 4,432 of DAIEMM010000207.1, read as the reverse complement.
GCCTTCGGCCTGGCCGGGCTGGCGGTGGAGCTGCCGGTCTCGACCACCCTCATGCTGCGGGCCATCGCCGACCACGCCCGGGCACAGGGGGAGGACCTCTCCCTGCCGGAGCCCCGGCTGCAGTGCCTGTCGGTCTTCGCCTACGGATCGCCGCGGGCCGCGGACGACGCGGCCGAGGCCGGCTACTTCGCGGTCCGGGCGGCGCTGGCGCGGTCCGTCGCCGAGGCCGCCGAGTTCGTGGCCTCGAAGGGGATCTCCCGCGCCGCCGCCGACCGCGGCGCCCCGGCGCTGGCCCGCAAGCTCGCCACGGTGGCCCGCCGCTTCGGCATGGCCGTCTCGGAGAAGGCGGCCGCCCAGCTGGTCCCGCTCCTCGGCGCCGCCGGGGGAGCGGCCGTCAACCTGGCCTTCATGAACCACTACCAGCGCACCGCCTGGGGCCACTTCACGGTGAGGCGACTGGAGCGGGCCCACGGCGAGGCCGCCGTCCGCGCCGCGTGGGGGCCGCCGGGCCGGTGACCTCCGTTCCGGGCCTTGCGCCCCCGGTCCCGTTCCTCTAACGGTGTCGGGATGACGAGGAAGAAGGCGGTGCGAGAGCTCTCCCGGTTCCTCGACCCGTACCGGGTCACGAACGGCAAGAAGTTCCGCCTGAAGGACCACGACCCGGGCGACACCGGCGGCCTGGGGTCGGAGGACAAGCCGGAGGCCAGGCGGATGCTCGCCACCGGGATCGAGCGGATGACCGAGCTCCAGGAGCGGCTCTACGCGAGCGACCAGTGGGGGATGCTGCTCGTCTTCCAGGCCATGGACGCGGCCGGAAAGGACGGCACCATCAAGCACGTCCTCTCCGGGGTCAATCCACAGGGCTGCCAGGTCCACGCCTTCAAGCAGCCGTCCTCCGAGGAGATCGACCACGACTTCCTCTGGCGGAACCAGCGCGCCGCGCCCGAGCGGGGACGCATCGGCATCTTCAACCGTTCCTACTACGAGGAGGTGCTGGTGGTGCGGGTCCACCCGCAGATCCTGGCCCGGCAGCGCATCCCGGCCCGCCTGGTGGGGAAGAGGATCTGGGAGGAGCGGCTCGAGGACATCGCCGCCTACGAGCGCTACCTGGCCCGCAACGGCTTCGTCCTCCTCAAGTTCTTCCTGAACGTCTCCCGCAAGGAGCAGAAGCGTCGGTTCCTGGAGCGGCTCGACGAGCCCGACAAGCACTGGAAGTTCTCGGCGGCCGACGTCCGGGAGCGGGCCCACTGGAAGAGCTACATGGCCGCCTACGAGGAGGCCATCCAGGCCACCGCCACCCGGCACGCACCCTGGTACGTGGTCCCCGCCGACGAGAAGTGGTTCACCCGGCTCGTCGTGGCGGCGGCCATCGTGGAGGCCATGGAGGGGCTCGACCTCGAATTCCCCAAGGTGGCAGAGGCCAAGCGGGAGGAGCTGGCGCTGGCGCGCGCCCAGCTGGCCAAGGAGTAGGCCGGAGGCTTCGGGACCGGGGCGCCCGTCTGGTAACATGCCGGCCATGTCCCTCTCGCTCCAAGACGTCAGCCATGCGGTCCGGGAGACCCAGTACGCGGTCCGCGGCGCCATCGTGGCTCGCGCCGCCGAGCTGGAGCGGCAGGGCCGGCGCATCATCTACTGCAACATCGGCAACCCCCAGTCGCTCGGGCAGAGGCCGCTCACCTTCGTGCGCCAGGTGCTGGCCCTGGCCGAGTACCCCGAGTTGCTCGACGGCCCGGCGGCCGCGTCCTTCCCCGAGGACGCGCGGGCGGCGGCCCGCCTGGCCCTCCGGGAGAGCCCGCACGGCCTGGGCGCCTACACCGAGAGCAAAGGCTACCTCTTCGTCCGGCAGGCGATCGCGGACTTCATCCACGGCCGCGACGGCATCCCCACCGACCCCGAGCACGTCTTCCTCACCGACGGCGCCAGCAAGGGCGTGCAGTCGGTGCTGCGCCTCCTCGTCGACGGCCCCTCCGACGGCGTGATGATCCCCATCCCGCAGTACCCCCTCTACTCGGCGTCCATCACCTTGCTCTCGGGCACGCAGGTCTCCTACTTCCTCGACGAGCAGCGGGAGTGGAGCCTGTCCCTCGAGGCGCTCGAGACCGCCCACGCCGAGGCCTCGGCGAAGGGCGTGCGGGTCCGCGCCATCGCGGTCATCAACCCGGGCAACCCCACCGGCGCGGTGCTCGACGCCTCCAACGTGGAGATGGTGCTCGACTTCGCGCGCCGCCACTCGCTCTCGGTGCTGGCCGACGAGGTCTACCAGGAGAACGTCTACCGACCCGGAGACCGCTTCGTCTCCTTCGCGTCGGTGCTGGAGCGCCGCGGCATCCGCGACGTCCCCCTCTGGAGCTTTCACTCGGTGTCAAAGGGGTTCCTGGGGGAGTGCGGCCACCGCGGCGGCTACCTCGAGGTCCGCAACGTCCCCCCCGACGTGATGGGGGAGGTGGAGAAGCTCCAGTCGGTCGCGCTCTGCGCCAACTCGGCGGGCCAGCTCGTCACCTGGATCATGGTCCGCCCGCCCCGGCCGGGCGACCCCTCGTTCCCCCTCTTCGACCGGGAGCGGCGCGAGGTGCTCGCGTCGCTCCAGCGGCGCGCCGCCCTGCTGGAGAAGGGGCTGAACGGCATCCCCGGGATCCGGTGCAACGCCCTCACCGGCGCCATGTACGCCTTCCCGCGAATCACCTTGCCGCCGGGAACCACCGACGCCCAGTACTGCCTGGCGCTGCTCGAGGAGACGGGGATCTGCGTGGTCCCGGGGTCGGGCTTCGGGCAGCTCCCCGGGACCTGGCACTTCCGCACCACCATCCTGCCCCCCGCCGAGGAGATCGAGACGGTGGTCCGGAAGCTGGGCGAGTTCCACGCCGCGTTCACGCGGGCGCGGGGCGGCTGAGCTCACGCAGGAGCGCGGCGCTCAGTGCGTCCGGGACTCCGCGCCCGGGCGGGCGCCGGCACCGTGCTCCGGCCTCGCGTAGTCGCCGAACCCGGACACGTCGAGGAACACGCACGCCTCCGCGCCCACCGTCCACGCGTCGTGCCCCGGAGGGATGGTGACGTAGTCGCCGGGGGCGATCTCCGTCTCCTCCCCGTCGTCCATGCGGACGTGCATCCTCCCCGACAGCACGTACCCGCTGTGGGCAGCCTCGCAGCTCGACGTCTGGGCGATGGACTTCACGTGCTTCGACCACCGCCAGCCGGGCTCGAAGATGCCGCGGCCGACGATCCCCCCGCCGACGTGCAGGACCTCCAGCCGTCCCTTGTCGGTGAAGGGTCGGGTCTCGTCCGGGGAGGAGAATCGCTGGATCTTCATCTGGGCCATGGGGTGTCCTCCAGGCCGGCGCCCTCCCGCCTCCGGCCGTGGAAAGATTGCGCCCGGGCCCGCCCGGCGATCCAGCCGCGGCCCTGCTCTTGCGGGTTCCCTCGATGGGCCCGTGGACAAACGGTTTGTCACGACCGGGAAAGGCCATGGCCGGGCCGTGACCGGCGCGGCTATGCTGCGCCATCCGCCCGTCTCCTCCCGCCCTTCCGGCATGATCGCCCTCTACGTCTCCGGCCACGGCTACGGCCACGTGACCCGCGCCTGCGAGGTGCTGGCCGAGGTGCGGCGGCGAGCGCCCGGGCTGGCGCTCGCGGTGGTGGGAGACCTGCCCGAGCCGCTGGTCCGCAGGGCCATCCCGGGGGAGCTCCACGTCCGCCGCGTCCGCTGCGACGTCGGGCTCGTGCAGGAGGACGCCCTCCGCATCGACGAGGCCGGGACCGCCGAGGCCTGCGCCCTCTTCGACTCCGGCTGGGACGCGCGAGCCGACGCCGAGGCGGGCTTCCTCCGGGAGGCGGGGGTCCGGCTCCTGGTCGCCGACATCCCGCCGCTCGCGTTCGAGGCCGCCCACCGTGCCGGGATCCCCGCCGTCGGGCTCGGGAACTTCTCCTGGGACTGGATCTACCGGCACCTGTCGGCGCGGCACCCGTCGCTCGCCGCGTCGGCGGAGCGGGCCGCCCGGGCCTACCGTCACGCCGCGCTGCTCCTCGAGCTTCCCTTCGCGGGCGACCTCTCGGCCTTCCCGCATCGTGAACGGATCGGCCTGGTGGCCCGCCGGCCCGTGGTCCCGCGCGACGAGGCGCGACGCCGGCTGGGCCTCGACGGGAGGCCGGCGGTGCTGTTCTCCTTCGGCGGCATCGGCTTGCCCGGGCTCGAGGGGCGAAGGCCCTCGGGGGCGGCGGAGTTCCGCTGGCTCCTCCCCTCCGACGTGGACGGCCGGCTCGCGGAGCTGGGGCTCACCTACCCCGACGTGGTCCGGGCGGTGGACGTGGTGGTCACGAAGCCCGGCTACGGCATCGTCACCAACGCCATCGCCGCCGGCACGCGGCTCGTCTACACCGAGCGGGGCGACTTTCCCGAGTACCCCATCCTGGTGCGGGAGATGGCGCCCCTGCTCGC
>DAIEMM010000206.1 GCA_027349605.1 Anaeromyxobacteraceae bacterium | reverse complement strand
GCGTGCGTGGGGCGGCTCGGCGTCCGACGCCTCGCGCAGGACCCACTTCCCGGTCATGCCAAGGTGCGACCAGAGGCCGAGGGGACGGCCGCGCCGGCCCTCGAGCGTGACGAGCAGGTGCTTGCCGCGGCGGTCCACCTTCACGAACCGTGAGCCGGCCAGCGCTCGGGCGAAGCCGCGCCGATCGCCGGGGCGGAAGATGCGCGCGGCGCGGGGATCGGTGGCCACCCGCGCGATCCGCCTCCCCTCGGCCCAGCGCCGGAGATTGCGCGCGGCGATCTCGACCTCGGGGAGCTCCGGCAACCCTCACTCCTTGCGCCGCTCGAAGGCGGCCACGAAGAAGCCGTCGGTGCCGTGCCGGTGCGGCCACAGCCGGAGCTCGTTGCCGGCGGCGCCGGCCGCCCGGGCCCGGTCGGCGCCGAGCGTCCTCTCGAGGGGCATGGGCGCGAAGCCCGGCAGCGCGGCCACCGTGGCGGCGACCTCCTCGTTCTCGGCCCGGGCCACCGAGCAGGTGGCGTAGACGAGACGGCCGCCCGGCTTCACGAGGCGCGCGAAGCGGAGGACGAGCTCCCGCTGCCTCACCGCGAACCGCGCCGGGTCGGCGGGGCCGAGCCGCCAGCGGGCGTCGGGCTTGCGCCGGAGCGTGCCGAGACCGCTGCACGGGGCGTCGACGAGGACCACGTCGGCCTTGCCCTCCTCCTCGCGCAGCGCTTCGTCCGCCTCCGCGCCGGCCGGGATCGCGCGGGTGCGGAGGTTGTCCACGCCGTCCCGCCGGGCGCGGCGGCGCGCCTCCTCGAGACGATCGGCGTCGGAGTCGAGGGCCAGCAGCACGCCGCGGTTCCGCATCTCGGCGGCGAGCGCCAGGGTCTTCCCGCCGGCCCCGGCGCAGGCGTCCACCACCTTCATGCCCGAGCGGGCTCCGCAGGCCAGCGCGATGAGCTGGCTCCCCTCGTCCTGCACCTCGAAGAGGCCGCCCTTGAAGGCGTCCAGGCCGAAGGCGTTGGCGTGCCCGTCGAGCACGAGCCCCCAGGGAGAGAGGACCGTCTCCTTCGACTCGACCCCCTCCTCCTCGAGCCTCCTCGCGAGGTCGTCGCGCGTGACCTTGAGGAGATTGGCCCGCACCGTCAGCGGGGCGCGCACGTTCACCGAGGCCGTGAAGGCGCGCGCCTCGTCGAGCCCCATCTCCGCGACCAGCCGCTCGGCGAGCCAGGAGGGGAGCGACCCCTCCACCGCGAGCCGCTTCACGGGGTCCTCGATGGCCGCGATGCGGGCCTCCGCGCCGGCGAGGGGACCGAGGGTGCCGCGCGCGAGCCCCATTCGCCGTTCCGCCTGATCGGCCGAGAGGGCTCCTGGACGGGCCAGGGAGGCCGCGTAGAGCTCGGCGATGGAGGCCCGGTGCCCGAGCAGCCACTCGATGCGCCCCAGGGCCCTGAGGACGCCGTAGACGGCCTCGGCCGCGGCGCGACGTTCCACCGAGTAGAGCCGCTTCTCCCGGCGCAGCACCACCTCGAGCGCGCGGTCGGCGAGCCAGCCCTGCTCCCGGACGAAGCCGAGCACCTCGAGGACCGCCGCGTCGACGAGGTCGTCGCGCAGCGGCCGGCGCGCGAAGGCGCGAGGCGACCCCGCGCCGCGGTGGTGATCCCGGGCTACAGGGCCTCCAGGACCTCGGCCACGTGGCCGGCGACCTTCACCTTCGAGAACACCTTCGCCACCTTCCCGTCGGGGCCCACGATCACGGTGGACCGGACCGTCCCGAAGACCTTCTTCCCGTACATGTTCTTCTCGCCCCAGACCCCCCAGGCCTTCTGCATCTCGGCGTCGGGGTCGGAGAGCAGCCGGAAGGGCAGGTGGAACTTCGCCTCGAACTTCTTCTGGGTCGCGGGCAGGTCCTTCGACACGCCCACGATCACGGCCTTCTTCTTCTGGAATGCCTCGACTTCGTCACGGAAGTCGCTCGCCTCCTGGCTTCAACCAGGGGTCATGGCCTTCGGGTAGAAGAACACGACGACCGATTTACCCTTGAAATCCGAGAGCTTCACCTTCTGCCCGTCCTGGTCGAGTAGGCTGAAGTCCGGGGCCTTCCTTCCGATCTCGAGTGCCATGCGTCCTCCGGGGGTGGAGATACACTCCGGGATGCCCCCGGCGCAACGCCCCGGTTCGGGATTCCTCTCGCCGTTCCGCGGTGTTGCAGCGCGCGCCGCGCCGTGTTAGGTACCTCCCCGCCGTAAATTCGCACACCTCCCGGTCGGCTCCCCCGGTCGCGCAGATCCGCGCGAAGGGATTCGACGTGAAACGGAGAGGTGGAGGCCACAACCGGAGATGCACATGGAAACGCAGGTTCCGCAGGACCCGTCCGTCGAGCCCGTGGTCGAGCCCGTGGCTCCCCCCGCCGCACCCCCCGCCGAGAACACGATGGCCGCAGCGCTCCAGTCGAGCGGCTCGGCCATCACGATGAAGCAGCTGCTCGAGGCGGGCGTCCACTTCGGCCACCAGACCAAGCGCTGGAACCCGAAGATGAAGCCGTACATCTTCGGCGCCCGCAACGGCATCTACATCATCGACCTCCAGAAGACGGTCGGACTGGCCCGCAGCGCCTTCCGCTTCGTCTCCGACGTGACCGCCAAGGGCGGCACCGTGCTCTTCGTGGGCACGAAGAAGCAGGCCCAGGACGCCATCCGCGAGGAGGCCAGCCGCTCGGGCATGTTCTACGTGACCAACCGC
>DAIEMM010000203.1 GCA_027349605.1 Anaeromyxobacteraceae bacterium | reverse complement strand
CCACGAGATGATGATCTCGTCCTTGTACGGATTCGATTCGACCATCCCGCCTTGTAGATCGGGGGGCTGACGCTCCGACGCGCCCTACACCGCCATCGCCAGCTTCGGACCGGTCTGCTCGCGCACCGTGGGGCGCCGCATCACCGCGCGCTCACAGCGGGCCAGGCCCTCGAAGCCCAGCTGGGTGGGGCGCCAGTCGGGCGGGAGCTTGGCCATCACCGACGCGAGCGCCAGGTCGGCGACAGAGAGCTCGCCGAGCAGGAAGCCGCTCCCGGGGACCTCCGCGTCGAGTTCGCCCATGGACCGGCGCACCGCGCCCAGGGCCTGCACCCGCTCCTCGGGGGTCCCGCGCGCGATCTTGGGGATGTGGGGCCCGAAGAGGGCGTCGATGCGGTCGTAGGCCTTCACGACGGCGTCGTGGCCGGCCCGCGCCGGGAAGAGGGGCGGCTCCGGCCACCGCTTGCAGAGGTGCTCGAGGATCTCGAGGGAGCCCACCACCACGTCCGGACCGTCCACGAGCACGGGGACCGCGCCCTTCGGGTTGAGGCCGAGGAGCTCGGGGGGCTTCGCGGACAGGTCGATCTCGCGAGACCGGTACGGGATGCCCTTCTCCGCCAGCGCGACGCGAACGCGCATGCAGTAGGGGCACGCCCAGGCGTGCCAGAGTTCCATGTGATTCCCCCCGTTCGAGCCCCCTCCGACCGGACCGGAAAGGGTCTCCGTTCATAGACCTGGGTCAAGGCTAATTCGTGGCGCGTCCCGTGTCCACGAGACCTTGCGGAGCCCTTCGGGGTGCAGCGGCCCTGGGCTAGACGAGGATGGCCTTCAGGTACTCGGTCGTGCGGGAGCGCCGTTCCCGCTCGATCTCCTTGGGGTCCACGGCGACGAACTTCTCGTCGGGCGTGATCTTGAAGAGCGGCTGCCCCTTCTGGACGATCGTGCCGTCGGGGCCGGTGAGGATGATCTTGTCCACCGTGCCGGAGAACGGGGCCCGGACGGTGTTGAACATCTTCATGACCTCGATGATGTAGAGCGGCTGCCCCTTCTCGAAGTGCATGCCCTCCTGGACGAAGGCCGGCTTTCCGGGGGCCTCCTGCGCGTAGAACATGCCGCCGCACATGGCCACGATCTCGTCGGCCTTGGTGGAGGGCGGCGGCGCCAGGAACTTCTTCATCCGGGCCTGGAGGTCGGGATCGGCCAGGTATCCGGGGATGGTGACGTCGAGGTCCTCCTCGACCCGGAAGTCGAAGAACTTCACCTGCTCGGCCAGCATGAAGAGGAGGCCGAGCAGCTCGTTGCCGGCCTCGTAGCCCAGGTGCGCCGAGCGGATGCGTCCCCAGGTCTCGGCGTCGTACCCGCCCTGCGGCGCCTCGTTCTCCAGGATCTCGTCGAGCTTCCAGAACTCCTGCTTCTCGAGCCCGAAGGTCTTGCGCAGCTCCTGGTAGAAGCGGATCGACTTCTGGAGCAGCTCGTGGTCGTGCTGCCAGATCACCTCGGCGGCCGGCTTCTTCGGGTCGAAGGCCATGTTGAGGTACGCGTAGGCGTCGTTGAGCACGCCCAGCGGGTTGCGCAGCCAGACGAGCTTCCCGCTGCGGATCTCGTAGTTCTTCCGGTTGAGCGAGAGCCAGCCGGCGAAGAGGTGCGGGTCCTCGAGGAGCCGCTCCATGGGGCGGGTGAGGAGCGTGCCCTTGCGGTCGAGCACCTCGCCCACCGCCTTCGCCGCCGAGGGGTCGTCGGGGAAGTCGGCCGCCGCCCTCTTCGCGTAGCTCTTCTTCATCTCGGCGAAGGCGAAGCCCACGTCGAGCTTGTTCGACTCGTCCTTGAGCTGCCCGACCAGCGTGAGGTACGGCACCACGAAACGCGTGGTGGGCTTGGCCATGACGTTCTGGCCGATGAACCAGTTCACGAGCCCGTAGTGGAACTCGAGGTTGGTCGCCAGCTGGACCCCGCGCAGGCTGGTGCGGGAGATGACCTCGGAGAGCTTCTGGTAGCTCTCCAGCCGGTCCTTCCCGGCGGTGAGGAGCAGCGCGATGTTGGAGTCGTACGCGCCCGCCACCCGGTAGCGCATGAACATGCCGGTGTCCGGGTTCACCAGGCTGATGCCCTGGTCGTCGCGGATCTCGCCGGGGATGGGCTTCGACCAGAAGCGGATGACGCCGCCGGCGTGCGGCGAGAGGGAGGCGTCGGTGGCGTTGAGGCGCGCCTCGGCCCCGGCGCCGAAGCGGGTCACGCGGGTGGGCCTGGGGAGCCGCGCCTTGTGCCGGGCGAGGAGCGCCATGGCCTCGACCAGGGACTCGACCACGAACGAGTCCTTGGGGTCGTCGGGATTGGTGAACTGGAGGCTGTAGCAGAGCTCGGTGACCCGGTGCTCCACCTGGATGCGGGTGTTCACCTCCATGAAGTAGTAGCGGTCCCGGTCGACGATGCACTCGAAGGTGGACGCGGAGTCGAGGCCGACCGCCTCCCCGAAGCGGGCCGCGTCGGCCTCCATGCGCTCGAGGATCTCCAGGTCCGTGCGGAGGGCCTTGGCCTCGGCGGCGCGGCCGGCCTTCGCCGCCGCGTCGATGGCGGCCACGAGCCCCTCCTGCGTCACCGAGATCTCGAGGAGCTTCTGCTCGTGCATCTGCAGCGAGCAGTCGCGGCCGCCCAGCGAGACGCACCACTTTCCGTTGCCGAGGAGCTGGATCTCGTTGTGCCGGGTCTGCTCGATGTTGAGCTCGACCAGCACGTTCTTGTTGTCGCCGACGCCGTTGGCCTTGACCTCGTTCAGGACCTCGCGAACCATCGCGGGGGCCTCGGCCGCCGCCTCGGCGATGGCCTTCTGGTCGGCGTCCTTTCGGGTGAGCAGCGTCCCTCCCAGGATGCGCTGCCCCTTCCCGCCGCCCCCGCCGATGGCCTTGAGGCGCACCCGGCTCTGCGGGTACTTCGTGAACATGTCCACCACTTCCTTGCGGACCTGCTCGCCCAGCTCGTCGATGGTGTAGAGGTCGACCCCCCGGGCGTAGGACGCCATGAGCACGGCGTCGGCCAGCTCGACCAGAGGCTTCTTCGCGTCGGCCAGCACCTTGGGGTCGACGGCCAGCCCCTCGGCCCGGACCAGGGCCAGGAGCTGCTCCCGGGTGGGGTGCTTGGCGAGCAGGGTGCGGGCGGCCACGTCGTTCACGCCCGGCGTCACCGAGACCTTCACCTCGAGCGCGGTGCGCTTGTCCTCGTCCTTCTTCCCGGCCCGGGCCTGGGTCACCGAGTTGGGGCCGATGAACTTGAGGCCGGCCTTCTCGAGGGTGGCCACGAACTCCTCGTCCTCGGCCATGAATCCGTAGCCGGCGAAGACCGAGTCGTAGCCGTTGTCGCGGGCGATCTGCACGATCTGCTGCATGCGCTCGACACGCTCCTCCTTGGTGGCGCCGGAGTAGTCGGGCACCCGGTGGATGCGCCGGTTGTCGGTGAGCTGGCGCAGCTCGGGAGCGAGCGCGTTCGGGTAGACGATGGAGTCCTTCTCGGAGAGGAGGATCCCGTAGTGGGTGATCCCCATCTCCTCGAAGACGTCCATGGCCTCCTTGCGGATGGGGCCGCGGCAGACGATGAGGGGCTTCAGGTCCTCGCAGGCGAAGGAGCGGACCCAGGGCGAGGACGACCGTCCGAGCCTGCGGTCGCGGTGGATGAGGGGGTTGTTGCGGTAGAGGTCGGCGGTCGCGGCCATCGTGGGGATCTCCAGGGACGAATCGGGTGTGCTGGCCGTGAACTAGTGGAACTCGCGCTGGGGACCGCTCATCGGCGACGGCTTGTAGTGGCGGAGCATGAAGTGGAGGTTCTTGCACAGCGACTCGCGCAGGTCGGTGGGCATGACCAGCGAGGAGATCGAGCCGAGCGCGAGCCCCTCCTTGGGGTTCATGAGCTCCTTCTCGTAGCGCCGGTTGAGCGCCGCCTCCTGCTGCTTCAGCCACTCGGCGGCCTCCTTCTCGGCGTCCTTCTTGGCCGGAGGTCCCTCCATGCCGGCGGCGGTGCGGGCCGCCACGCCCTTCTTCACCATGTCGGCGGCGCCGGCGCGCAGCTTGCGGAGCTCGTCCTTGTAGACGAACTCCTTGCCGGCCGGCCCCATCACGGCGAGGCGGGTGGTGGGGAGCGCCAGCACCAGGTCCGCGCCGGTCGGGTAGTTGTTGTAGGAGGCGTAGGCGCCGCCGAAGGCGTTGCGGAGGATGAGCAGGATGCGCGGGGTGCGCACGTCCACGATGGAGTCGAGCATGGAGCGGCCGGCCTGCACGATGCCGCGGGCCTCCTGCTCGCGCCCCGGCAGGAAGCCGGTGGTGTCCTCCATGAAGATGATGGGGATGTTGTAGATGTTGCAGAAGCGCACGAACCTCGCGATCTTCACCGCGGAGTCGCAGTCGATCTGGCCGGACGAGACGGCGCTGTTGTTGGCCACGAAGCCGACCACGTGGCCGCCCAGCCGGCCAAAGGCGGTGACCGCCTCCTTGGCACGATCGGGCTGCAGCTCGTAGTAGTCGCCGTAGTCGCAGACCTGCTGGATGATGATCGAGACGTCGAACGGGGTGTTGAACCCGGCCGGCGAGTTGAAGGCCTTCTTGAGGAGCGTGTTGATCTCCCAGGTCTTGCGGTCGAGCGGGTCGCTCGTCTCCTGGTAGGGCGCCATCACCGAGTTGTTGTCGGGGATGTAGCCGAGCAGCCGCACAGCCTGCCGCAGCGCCGCTAGCTCGTCGGAGACGGTCAGGTCGGCCACGCCGGAGTTGCCGTGCACCTTGGGACCGCCCAGCTCCTCGGCGGTGATGTCCTCGCCCAGCACCGACTTCACCACGCCCGGGCCGGTCAGGCCGAAGAAGGTGTCGTTGGGCTGGATGACGAAGCTTCCCTGGCGCGGCAGGTAGGAGCCGCCCCCGGCGTTGAAGCCGAACATGCACATGATGGTGGGCACCACGCCGCTGATCTTGCGCAGCGCGGTGAAGGCCTCGGCGTAGCCGTCCAGGCCGCCGACGCCGGCGGGCACGAAGGCGCCGGCCGAGTCGTTCATGCCGATGAGGGGGATGCCGCGCTCGCCGGCCAGGCGGAAGTGCTTGGCGAGCTTGGAGCCGTTGGTGGCGTCCATGGAGCCTGCGCGCACCGTGAAGTCGTGGCCGTAGACCGCCACGTCGCGCCCGCCGATGTTCAGCACCGCGGTGACCAGCGAGGCGCCGTCCAGGTTCTTGCCCCAGTTCTGGAACAGGACGATGGGCTCCTTGTCGGAGAGCACCCGCATGCGCTCCCACACCGTCATGCGCTTCTTGGCGTGCTGCTTCTCGATCTGGTCGATGGCGACCGAGCGGACGGGGCGCTGGATGAGATCCCAGCCCTCCTTCATCGCCTCCTCGTACGGGCCGGTGGCCCGCGCAATCTCCGGGGATGTTGAACTCGACCTTCTCGGGCGGGTCGAGCGGATTGTTCAGCGTCGGCTTGATGGGTCGCTTGGACATGGGGCGCGGATTGTTGCAAGGCCGGGCCGGACCGGCAAGACCTTCGGTGCGGATCCGACGCGCGCGGATGACGCATCGCGCCGTGATCAGCGTGCGTCCGGTGCACGGCGCGAGGGCCACGGGATGACCGAGCGCACCGGCTTCTCCTTCGTGCAAGCCGGCCGATCCCCGGCCTCCCGTTCCGGCTGGCCGGCGACGGGAAGAAGTTCGCGCCGGCGCGGGTGCAGATCGACTTCGAGCACGTCGGACGGTGGGCGACGGAGAGGAAGCTGCCCTATACGAACCTCCGGAGCCCGACCTGGCTCCCCGAGGTCCGCCAGCTCGTGGAGAAGGAGCTGGACCCCGACGACAACGAGGTCACCACCACCATGAAGACCCTGACCCGCCGCGAAGACGGCAAGCCCCTCCACGCCGCCATCGTCGGCTGGGGGAAGTGCCTGCCTCCGGCCGTGCTCACGAACGCGGACCTGGCCACCTTCCTCGACACCGACGACGAGTGGATCGCCTCGCGCACCGGCATGCGGGAGCGGCGCATCTCCCACGTGCCGCTGGGGGAGGTCATCCACGTCGCTGCCGCCCGGGCGCTGGCCTGCGCCGGGATGGAGGCCGGCGAGCTCGACCTCATCATCGTGGGCAGCACGCTCGGCGACGAGCTGGCGCCCAACGTGGCCTCCGGCACGCAGAAGCGGCTCGGGGCGAGGAACGCCGCCGCCATGGACGTGAACACCGCCTGCACCAGCTTCCTCTACGGGCTCTCGTCCGCGACCGCCCTCATCCGCACCGGCGTCATCCGCACCGCGCTCGTGGTGGGCGCCGAGGCCCCCTCGCCCTTCATGGACTGGGACGACCGCAACACCGCCGTGCTCTTCGGGGACGGCTGCGGCGCCGCGGTCCTCCAGGCCACCCAGCGGGAGGAGGGGCTGCTCTCCGAGCGGCTCGGCTGCTACGGCGAGAGCCGCGACATCCTCGACATCCGGGGCGTGGGCGCGCGCTACGCCAACCACGGCATCCCCTGCGGCTACACCTCCTGGAACTTCGACGGCCAGGAGATCTTCAAGAAGGCCGTCATCGGCATGGCCCAGGCCAGCCAGGACGCGCTGGCGAAGCGCGGCCTCGCCATCGGCGACGTGGATCTCATGGTCCCCCACCAGGCCAACCGGCGCATCATCGACGCGGTGGGGAAGCGGGTCGGGATCGACCCCGCCAGGGTGTTCGTGAACGTGCAGCGCTACGGGAACATGTCGGCGGCCACCGTCCCGGTCGCCCTCGTCGAGGCCCTCGAGGAGGGACGGGTGAAGCCCGGGGCGACGTTGCTCCTCCCCGCCTTCGGCGCCGGCCTCTCCTGGTGCGCCCACGTGGTCCGCTGGGGGGAGCGGACCACCCCGCTCGGGACGAGCGACCTCGCCCTTCCGCCTTGCGACCGAACCGGCCTGGAGCTCGTGAACGACCTGCGGGCCCGGCGGGCCATCTACCACCAGGCCGCGGCGCCCTTCATCGAGGCGGCGCGTCACCTCCTCGACGAACCGGCGGCGTGACCCCGGCCAGTGCCTCCGCCACCCGGCGCTCCTTCCGCCGGGCCAGGAGGAACCAGGTCACCGCCGCCGCCGCCACCACGACGGCGAGCGCCAGCTCGACCCAGTGGATTCCCCGCCGCAGCACCTCCACGTGGCCGGCGAAGTACCAGCCCGCCCCGACCAGGAGCGGGGCCGAGACCAGGGCCGACAGCCCGTCGGCGAGCAGGAAGGTCGCGCTCCGCACCCCGGAGGCGCCGGCCAGGGCGAAGACCGGCAGGCGCAGGCCGGAGGCGTGCCGGGCCAGGACGATGGTCCACAGCGCGTGGCGGGAGAAGTGGCGGGCGACGAAGGCGCGCCGGGCCGGCGTGAGGACCCGGGCCACGTGGCGGGAGTCGAGGATCCCCGGGCCGAGCCGGCGTCCGGCCCGGAAGAGCAGGAAGTCCCCGGCCACCAGCCCGGCCCAGGCCAGGACGACCGTGGGAAGGAAGGAGAGGACGCCGCGCCGCGCCAGGTACCCGGCCGTCAGCTCGACCAGCTCCTCGGGAACCGGCACCCCGACCCCGCCGGCCAGGAGGAGGGCGAACACGGCTGCGTAGGTGAAGTGTGCAAGGAGATCCTGGAGCACGGGGGACGCCCTTCCAGGAGCCTCGCCTGGAGACCCGGGGAACGGTATCATGCCGGCCCATGTCCATCCCCGCCCCCACCGTC
>DAIEMM010000201.1 GCA_027349605.1 Anaeromyxobacteraceae bacterium | reverse complement strand
GGCGCCTCGAACTGGAAGCGGCCGGAACCGTCGGTGGTGGCGCGGGCGACCACCTCCTCCCCCACCCGGGCGACCACGGGGACGTCGAGAATGGGAAGGCGCGAGCCCCGCTCGAGGAGGAAGCCGGTGAACTTCACGGGCGCGGGGGGTGGCGCCACCGGCTCCTGGATGCGCAGGCGGAAGGTGACCGTGACCGGGACCGGTTCGCCGGTACTGAGCCGTCCCGGCTCGAACTCGAATCGGCGCGCCGCCGACAGGGCCGCGGCGTCGAACGGCTCGCCGGCGCCGCTCTCCACCGAGGCCTTCTCCACCTTGCCCTCGGCGGAGACGTCGAGCGTGAGGACCACCACCACCTCGGGGGCCGGGAACGTCGTGCCCGGCGGCACGTCGGCCGGCACGAGCTCCTTCAGGCGGGGCGGGGTGGCCAGCGTCGGCTCGGCGGCCGCGGCGGCGGCCGCTGCCTGCTGCCCATCGGCCGCGGCCGGGGCGGCGGCGAGCAGCGCGAGCATGGGGAGGAGGCGCGCGGCGTGCCGGGTTCGCATCATCGGTTCACCCCTCGAGGCGGAACTTGTAGGTCCAGGTGACGGTGGCCGGGACGGCCTTGCCACCCCGGGTGGCGGGACGGAAGCGGAACCTCCGGACGAGACGCTGGGCGGCCTCGTCGAAGCCGTTGCCGCCGGAGCGTACCACGCGCGATCCGGTCACCTCGCCCGTCGCGGAGACCTCGAGCTCGAGCCGGACGTCCCCCTCCAGGTTCGCACGCCGGGCCGACTCCGGGTAGAGGGCGCGCGTCTCGGCCGCGTCGGGCTGGGCGAGGAGGCTCGGGGCCGAATCGGGCTCGGTGTAGTACGCGGGGGCGTCGGCGCGGTCGCTGGTTCCGCCCGGGGTGGCACGGAGCGCGGGCGCGGACCCCGGCGGTGCGGTGGGGACCGCGATCCCGCCTCCGGGAACGGTGGCCTCGAGGGAGACGGCGAAGCGGCGCGGCGCCGCCACCGGGGGCGGGGTGACGCTGCGCGGAGCCTCGAGGAGCGGTGCCGGGGCTGGCGGGGTCCTCGAGGGCGTGCGCTTCGCCACCTCCATCTTCCGGGGCACCTCCTGCGGAGGAGGCGGAGGAGGCTCCGCCAACGGCGGCCGGACGTCGACCAGCGTCACGCGGGTGGGCGGCGGCCGGCTCGCGGCGCGGCGGACCGGGGGCGCCAGCACGACCCAGGTGAAGAAGGCCGCGTAGATGACGAGCGAGATCGTCCAGCCCTGCAGGCCGGTGTGGGTGACGCGGTTCACTTCCCGGAGGCCTCGATGGGCTTCGTGTCGAGCGCGATGTCGGTGACGCCCTCCTGGCGGAGGCGGTCCACCACCTCCGCGAACCGCCCGTAGGGTGCCGAGACGTCGGCGGAGACGAACCCGGACAGCTTCTGGCCGGGCTCGAGCCGCTTGCGGGCCTCGGCCACCGCGCGCGGGATGTCGTCCACGCGGGCCTGCTGCCCGTTCACGTAGAGCTCGCCCGACGCGGACACCACGAGGGCGAGCAGGCCCACCGCCGTCTCCGACCCGGTGGCGGCGCGAGGCACCTCCACCTGGATGCTCTTCGAGACGATGAGCGACGAGGTGACGAGGAAGACGACCAGCAGGACGAGCGCCACGTCGACGATGGGCGTGATGTTCACGCCGGTGACGAGCTCGTCCGCCGGGTCGGTGCCGAAGCCGCCGGTGTTCACTGCGCCTCCTCGGACTCGAGCCGGCCCAGGTTGGCGAGCACCTCGAGCATGAGCGACTCCGCCTCGCGGAGGCGGACTCCCATGTGGGCCTTGAGCAAGTTGTAGGCCACCACGCCGGGGACGGCGACGAAGATGCCGAACGCGGTGGAGGCGAGCGCCTCGGCGATGGACGACATCACCTGCGGGTTGCCGGCCGACTGGGTGGTCCCGGCCTGCCCGAGCCCGTAGAAGGCGCCGACCACGCCGATGATGGTTCCGAGCAGCCCGACCAGGGGAGCGATGTTGGCGATGGTGGTGAGCCAGGCGACCCGCGCGTCGTAGCGCGAGCGCTCGGCGGCGAGCGTCGCCAGCATCTCCTCCTCGACCGACTTCGGGTCCCTCTCGCCCCGGCCGACCGCGTCCAGGCCGGCCCGCAGGACGTTGCGCACCAGCGAGTCGGACTGCACCAGCCCGCGCGCGGCCCCCAGGTCCTGGCGACGAAGGGCGTCCTGGAGCGCAGCCTGGAGCGCGCCGAAGCGCTCCCGGGTGCGCGTGTAGAGGATGAGCCGGTCGATGGTGATCGCCAGGCCGATGATGGACAGCAGGACGAGGGCCCAGTTGACCCATTCGGCGCCCAGCAGGTTCAGCTGGAGGAATCTCTGCGTCAGCATGCGTGCACCCAGAACACTCGTTGAATATAATGAACCGCGCGACCCATCTAATTGGTCGGGGGTTGGGCGGCAAGCGGAATGAAGGGTTCCGAAAAATGGGAAGAAAAGCAGGCTCCAGGAACCTGGACTACGACCGGACACGGGCCGAGATCGTCGAGCGCCTGACGGCCATAATATTGGCGTCTACGCGAGCGAATCTGAGCTTCCGCGAGCTCGCCCACGAGGCCGGCGTCGCCCCCTCGACGCTGCGGCACTACTTCGAGGACCGCGAGGCGGTCCTGCTCGCGGTGATGGAGCGGGTCCACGACCTCGGGCTCCGCTACGTCGCCGAGGGCGCGACCGCCGAGCGCGGCGCGGCCCCCGAATCGCTCCGCTGGTTCCTCGGGTTCCTGGTGGAGGGGTGGAGCCGCGGGGTCGGGAGGGCCCACGAGCTCGGGCTCACGGAAGGGCTGGGTGACGCGGCGCTCGGTCCCGCCTACCTGCGCACGCTGCTCGAGCCAACGCTCCAGTCGGCGGAGGCCCGCATCGCCCTGCACATGGCGCGCGGCGAGATCGGCCCGTGCGACGTGCGGGTCGCCGCCGTCGAGCTGGTCGCTCCGCTGATCGTGGTCCTGCTGCACCAGCGGGCCCTCGGGGGGGCCGCGGTCCGTCCCCTCGAGGTGCAGCGCTTCGTCGACGAGCACGTGTCGCGCTTCCTGCGCGCCTTCGGGCGCGCCGCCTGAAGGCGGCCCCCACCCGGGCCGTTCACGCCCAGTCGCGGGGGGTGCGGATGACCTCGAGGAGCCGCTCCTCCTCGCTGCCCGGCTCGGGATGGTGGTCGTACCGCCACTGCACCCGGGGTGGAAGCGACATGAGGATCGACTCGGTGCGACCGCCCGTCTCCAGGCCGAAGACCGTTCCCCGGTCGTGGAGCAGGTTGAACTCCACGTAGCGTCCGCGCCGGATCTCCTGCCAGCTGCGCTCCCGCTCTCCCCAGGCCATCCCGTCGCGCCGGGCGACGATGGGTAGGTAGGCGCCGGGGAAGCTGCGGCCCACGTCCTCCAC
>DAIEMM010000178.1 GCA_027349605.1 Anaeromyxobacteraceae bacterium | reverse complement strand
AGCTCCTCGAGCTCGCGCTGGGCGACGCACCGCGGCTGCCGCCGAAATCGCCCCCGCCACCCGCGGAGCGATGGCTCGGCGCCGCGCCGCCGCTCCGGCCGCCCGCCTGGCGCGACTCGCCCCGGGCCTGGCCGCCGTACTTGTTCGCGGTGGCCTTGTTCGAGTAGGGCGCACCGCCCCGGTGCTGGGAGTTGTGCTGCCAGTTGTTGTTCCCGCCCGTGTTGATGTTGGCGTTCCGGTTGAAGTTGTTGTTCACGTTGACGTTGACGTTGTTGCCTCCCCAGCCGCACCCGCAGCAGGAGCCGCCCCACGCCGCGCCGATCGCCATGCCCACGCCGAAGGAGATGGCCGCGGTCGCGAAGTAGGCGCCGGGCGGGGGCGGAGGCGGGTAGTAGACCGGCGGATACGGGTAGACCGGCGGGCCGTAGACCACCACCGGGTTGTAGGTGGGCACGTAGATGACCTGGGGGTTCGCGGGCTCCACCACGATGACCGTCTTCTGCTCGACGACCTTCGTCTCGACCTTCTGCTGCTCGGACGTCGCGAGCGCGCCCGTTCCCTGCGCCTTCTTCCGCATGCGCTGGACCGCGTCCATGACGTCCGACTGCTGATCGAGGAAGGCGTTCCCCAGGTCGGTGGTCCACTGGATGTCGTCGCCGAGACGCTTCACGACGTCGGGGAACGCCGCCATCGACTGGATGGCCGGATCCCAGGGCTGCTTCGCCACCGCGTCGGCGAGCGCCTTGTCCTTCAGGCCCTCGTTCTTCCCGAGCCACTGCTGGAGCTGGATGAGCTCCAGAGGATAGGTCGAGGCCACGAGCGTCTGCGCGAGCAGGGGGTCGGGGTACAGGGCGATGGGGGCGACGAGCGAGTCCAGCTGGTCCGGCGTGGCCTTCGGCTGGGCTTGCTCCGCTGGCGCGCCCGGTGCCGCAGCGGTGTCCTGCGCAAGGGTCACGCCCCATCCGGGAATGAGGAGCGCGGAGCAGAACAGTGCCAGGATCGGGCGACCGATCCGGCGGGCGCGTCGAGGGCGATGCGGGACGGTCACGCGGTCCTCCGCTTCCAGGTGGCGCGGCGCAGTATAGACGCAGGAGGAATGCCCATGGCCAGGAAGCCGTCCCCGAAGGGCCCCGCAGCCACCCCCTGCGCCGAGCAGGCCCGGCTCGACGAGGCTCGCGAGGAGGGCACGCCCTGGAGGAAGTGGGGGCCCTACCTCAGCGAGCGGCAGTGGGGAACCGTCCGCGAGGACTACAGCGAGGGGGGAGACGCCTGGAACTACTTCACGCACGACCAGGCGAGGTCCCGCGCCTACCGGTGGGGTGAGGACGGCCTCGCCGGCATCTCCGACGACCGCCAGCACCTCTGCTTCGCGCTCGCCCTCTGGAACGGCAAGGACGCCATCCTGAAGGAGCGGCTCTTCGGGCTCTCGAACAGCGAGGGCAACCACGGCGAGGACGTGAAGGAGGTCTACTTCTACCTCGACAGCACGCCGACCCACTCGTACATGAAGTACCTCTACAAGTACCAGCAGGCCGCCTTCCCCTACGGCGATCTAGTGAGGGTGAACGGGAGCCGGAGCCGCAAGGAGATGGAGTACGAGCTCCTCGACACCGGGGTCTTCGAGGGCGACCGGTACTTCGACGTCTTCGTGGAGTACGCCAAGGGCGGCACCGACGATCTCCTCGTGAAGATCACGGCGGTGAACCGGGGACCCGAGGCCTCGGCGCTGCACCTCCTTCCCACGCTCTGGTTCCGGAACGACTGGTCGTCCTGGATCGCCGAGCCGGCGGACAAGCCCGCGCTCCGCCAGGTCGAGGGACCGCCCGGGGCGCGCACGGTGGCGGCGACGCACCGCGAGCTGGGGGAGTTCGTCCTCCACTGCGAGGGCGAGGTTCCCCTCCTGTTCACCGAGAACGAGACCAACAACGAGCGGCACTTCCCCGGCCAGCCGAACGCGAGCCCGTACGTGAAGGACGGGGTGAACGACTGCGTGGTGCTGGGCCGCGCGGACCGGGTGAACCCCGAGCGCCAGGGCACCAAGGTCTCGGCCCACCACCAGATCCAGATCCCGTCCGGCGGGTCGGCGACCGTTCGCCTCCGCCTCTCCGCGGCCACGCCGGCGGGCAAGGGCGCGAAGACGGGGCGCGACGCCCTTCCCTTCGGCCCGGAGTTCGAGGAGACCTTCGGCGCGCGGCTGGCCGAGGCGGACGCCTTCTACCGCGCGGTGACGCCTCCCTCGGTCACCCCCGACGCGGCCCTGGTGATGCGGCAGGCGCTCGCCGGGATGCTCTGGACGAAGCAGTTCTACTTCTTCGACGGGGACCAGTGGCTGAAGGAGCACCACGCGAGCCCCCTCCAGCACGGGAGCCGGCAGTTCCGGAACCGGGAATGGTTCCACATGATGAACCGGGACATCATCTCGATGCCCGACAAGTGGGAGTACCCCTGGTACGCGGCCTGGGACCTGGCCTTCCACACCCTCCCGCTCGCCATGGTGGACCCCGACTTCGCCAAGCAGCAGATGGAGCTCATGCTCCGCGGGGTCTACCTGCACCCCAGCGGGCAGATGCCGGCCTACGAGTGGAACTTCAGCGACGTGAACCCCCCGGTGCACGCCTTCGCGACCCTTTTTCTTCATTCCACCGAGAAGGCCCTGCGCGGGACGACGGACGTGGAATTCCTCCGGTCGGCCTTCAACAAGCTCCTCCTCAACTTCACCTGGTGGGTGAACCGGAAGGACCGCTTCGGCAAGAACGTCTTCGAGGGGGGCTTCCTCGGCCTCGACAACATCGGCATCTTCGACCGGAGCGCGCCGTTGCCCACCGGCGGCCACCTGGAGCAGGCGGACGGGACGGCCTGGATGGCGCTCTTCAGCCAGAACATGCTGGAGCTCGCGTCCGAGATCGCCGTCCAGGACCCCTCCTACGAGGACATGGTCGTGAAGTTCATCGAGCACTTCCACTACATCGCCGCCGCCATGAACCGGGCCGGGCCGGACGGCATGTGGGACGAGGAGGACGGGTTCTACTACGACCTGCTGCGGCTCCCCGACGGCAGCGCCACGCGGCTCAAGGTGCGCTCGATGGTGGGGCTCCTCCCCCTGTGCGCGACGACGGTGACCGAGAAGTCGTCACGGGAGCGCATCCCGAGGGCGATGGCGCAGGTCGCGGAGCGCCGGCGCCGGATGCCGGAGCTCCTCGACTCCGTCCACCCCACCGGGCCGGGACACTTCGGCGTGGCCGACCGCGGGATCCTGGC
The DNA here is from genome assembly GCA_027349605.1 of Anaeromyxobacteraceae bacterium. GTDB lineage: Bacteria > Myxococcota > Myxococcia > Myxococcales > Anaeromyxobacteraceae > CAIOAK01. The sequence goes on along the minus strand of DAIEMM010000178.1, from coordinate 1,690 downwards.
GCTCGTGAACCCGGAGCGGCTGCGCCGGATCCTCACGAAGATGCTCGACGAGGAGGAGTTCCTGAGCCCGTACGGCATCCGCTCCCTCTCGAAGTTCCACGAGAAGCACCCGTACGTCTTCCACGCGGAGGGCAAGGAGTACCGGGTGGACTACCTGCCGGCCGAGTCCGACACCGGCATGTTCGGCGGCAACTCCAACTGGAGGGGGCCGGTCTGGATGCCGGTGAACGTGCTCATCCTCCGCGCGCTCCTCCAGTTCCACGCGTACTACGGCGACTCCTTCCGGATCGAGTGCCCGACGGGATCCGGGAAGCTCATGAACCTCTTCGAGGTGAGCAGGGAGATCGCCGAGCGCCTCGAGCGGATCTTCCTGCGCGACGAGGCGGGGCGGCGGCCCGTCTACGGCGGAGCCGAGAAGTTCCAGGCCGACCCGCTCTGGCGCGATCACGTCCTCTTCTACGAGTACTTCCACGGCGACGACGGCGCGGGCCTCGGGGCGAGTCACCAGACCGGCTGGACCGGCCTCGTGGCCAAGCTCATCCAGCTCTACGCCCGGCTCGATTCGGATAGCATCCTGGCGGAAGGCAGGCTGGCCGCCTTCAGCCGGGGCTCCGGCGCCGCCGGAGCGAGGAAGTAACCCAACCTTCAGGGGGAACCGATGAACATCCGTCCCGTCGTCGTCGCCGCCGCCGTCGCGTTCTCGAGCACGGCGCTGGCCCAGGCCCAGCGCGGCCCTCCGGTGGAGATGAAGCCCAGCGCCACGCCCGGCAAGGCCACCGCCTCCCGGTCGATGCGGCTCACCGCCACCGTCTACTCCATCGACCCCGGCAGCCGGATCCTCGTCCTGCAGCACGACATGGGCGGGGTCGAGACCATGAAGGTCGAACCCGAGGTGAAGGGGCTGGAGGCGTTCGCCGTCGGCGACACCGTCGTGGTCGAGTACGAGCAGGGGCTGGCGCTCGAGTTCCAGCCGGCCGGGTCGGAGTGGATTCCCCCGACTCCCGTGGCGACCGGGGCCCCTGCCGGCAAGGACCAGGGGCCGGGGGCCGCCGCCTCCTCGGGCATGAAGGGGACGGTGACCATCGCCGCGATCGACGCGGGCAAGCGGCTGGTCTCGATCCAGGGCCCGGGCGGGAACGTCTTCAAGGTGAAGGCGGGCCCCAAGGTCCAGCTCGAGAGGCTGAAGGTCGGGGACCGCCTGCTCGCGACCTACGTCGAGGCCGTGGCCATCAAGCTCGAGAAGGCGAAGAAGAAGAAGTAGCTCCCAGGATCGCGTCGGCGTCGACCACGTGTGCCCCGGGGGACGCCGCCCGGGACGAGGCGATCATCGCCCTCGCCACCTTCTCGACCGGCGTGGGCCGGTACTTCCCGAGCAGGGGTCCCAGGACCCGGGTGACCGCCAGTCCCAGGCGCTCCGCCGGACGGCTCTCCTTCCGCTCTCCGTCGAGGATCGACGGGCGCAGGGCGTAGACGCTGGGGAACCCGAGGCGGACCACGTCCCGCTCGGCCTCGCCCTTGACCGCGCTGTAGAACACCCGCGATCGCGGGTCCGCGCCGAGCGCGGGGACGTGGACGAAGACGCGCGCGTGCATCCTCAGGATGCTGATGACTTCGTCGCCGTAACGCACCCCGTCGGTCGGGTTGCTCCAGATCCCAAGGATCCCGAGTCCCCGCTCGGTCTCAGTCGACA
>DAIEMM010000169.1 GCA_027349605.1 Anaeromyxobacteraceae bacterium | reverse complement strand
CCGAGGTTTCGCTGGACCGCGCCGAGGTCGACGCCGGCCTTCCGGAGCAGCGTCGCGTGCGAGTGGCGCAGGTCGTAGAACCGGAGCTTCCGGGGGATGGGCGACACCCAGAGGCGCATCTCGCACTTCGGGCAGCGCGCCTCGAGATCATCGGAGCCCTTCAGGAGGTGGACGCTGGCGCCTCCGTCGAGTCGGTGTGCCGAAGGCTCGGGGTAGCCAGGGTCACATTCTACCGATGGAAGGCGAAGTTCTCGGGGATGCAGGTGAGCGACCTGAAGCGGCTCCGCCGTACCCCTGCTGCGGTACCGCCGGAATGAGCGAACGCCCCATCGGGGGTTCTCGCCATCCGAGTGCCCGGTGGATCAGGATGTCCCGGCCCGGTCTTCACTCCGGGTCCATCGACGCTCCCCTGCGCGCGCACCCCTTGTCCCGGACCACCGGAGCGGTTGCAGCGTACCCGCAGCACGAAGGGGAATCCCGTGAACCGGATCGTCGTCATGGCAGCGCTCGCGTTCCTCGTCGCCGTCCCGGCCCGATCGACCCACGGCGCCGCGCCCGACCGGCTCGCCGCCGACACCCCGATGGCCACCTCGGCCGGCGCGACCTTCACCGCACCGGCCGGATGGTCGGTCACGCGACGCGGGAGCGTGGTCGTGGTGGACCCGCCGGAGGGAGATTCGCATCTGGCGTTCGTGGACGTCGTGGCTCCGACCGGCGAGGCCGCGGCGGCCGCCGCGTGGGCCGCCTACCGTCCGGACGCGAAGTGGCCGGTGAAGCTCTCCACGCCCGTCGCCCCCAAGGACGGTTGGGAGGAGGTTCTCGTCGTGAACTACGAGACCTCCCCCAACGAGCGGGTGGCCGTGTTCGCGGTGGCGCGACGGGACGGAGGGACCTGGACGGTGACCATCGTCGACGCCACCGAACCGACCTGGGAGAAGCGAGGCTCGCCCTTCAGCCTCAGCGTCTCGAGCCTGCGGCCCAAGGGTTACGTGCGGGAGACCTTCGCCGGAAGGAGGGCCCACAAGCTCGACGCCGCGCGCGTCGCCGAGTTGCGGCGGTTTCTCGAGGACGGGATGCGCCAGCTCGACGTGCCGGGGCTCTCCTTCAGCCTCGTGCAGGATGGGAAGGTGGTCCACTGCTCCTGGAGCGCAGCTGGGGCTAGGCTCCTGGTATGTCGGTGAATCTCACGATTGACGTCGAGCGCGAGACGGACGGCCGCTGGATGGCTGAGGTCCCGGAACTGCCCGGGGTCCTCGCCTACGGCACGACGGAGGCAGCAGCCGTCGCCACGGCAGAGGCTCTCGCCCTTCGCGTGTTTGCCGAGCGGTTGGAGCATGGAGAGGCCGACGAGCTCGTGTCTCTGGTCTTCACCCGCGCCGCTGCTTAGTCCACAGACCCGTGGGCTCCTGGCCGTCCACGAGAGCAACGCGAGTCCTCGCTGCGCTGCGTCGCCTGGGGTGGCAGGAGAAGCGCCGGAGCGGCTCCCACGTCACGCTCGCGCGCATCGGGTGGCCCGACTTCGTCTGGGCTTTCCACGATGGCGAGGAGATAGGGCCCCGAAACGTGCGGGATCGGGATCGGGCTCCTCCGCGACACCCGCAAGATGTTCCGCTGGTGGCACCGGGTGCGTGACGGCACCCTCAGCCGAGCCGATTTTCAGCGCCGCATGCGACCGGTGGAGCGCGCCATCCGCGAGACGCTCTGGTATGGGGGCCGGTCCGAGGACG
>DAIEMM010000161.1 GCA_027349605.1 Anaeromyxobacteraceae bacterium | reverse complement strand
TCCCGCTCGCCGAGGAGGGCTGGACCGACCCCGAGGACGAGGTGGTCCGCCTGGTGGCCCGCCGCTACCTGGCCCCCGTGCGCGCCGCCGGCGTGGACGTCGTGGTCCTGGGCTGCACGCACTACCCGTTGCTCGCGGCCGCCATCGCCGCCGAGCTTCCGGGCGTGACGCTGGTCGACAGCGCCGCCGCCATCGCCGCGGAGGTCCGCGAGCGGTTTCCCTCCGCCGCCTCGGGGGGGCCGGTGGATCACGCCTTCCTGGTGACAGACACGCCCGACCGGTTCCTCCGGGTCGCGCCCCGCTTCCTGGGGCGGGCGGTGGAGTCGGCGCGCCACGTCGACGTCTGATACATTCGCCGCATGCCGCCGGGGCCGAAGAGGATGGTGGTCGGCTTCAACCACAACATCAAGTACCGCGGCCAGACCTACCACGCCCAGACCGAGGACTCGGGAGCCGACCGCGCCCAGGTCGTCACCCACCTCTTCCTGGGCGGCAACATCATCGCCAGCAAGAGGACCGGCTACGCCGACATCGCCGCCGCCGAGAACCTGGCCGACGTCGTGCGCTCCCTCATGGAGGAGCAGCACAAGGAGGTCCTGCGAAACCTCGTTCACGGCGTGTACGACCACACCGCGCTCCCGCACGCCCCGGTCCGCGATTACGCCCCCCCGCCCGCCGCGGCCCCCCCCGTGGAGGAGAAGCCGGTCGGCCCGGGCGACACCCTCTTCGGCGACGACCTCATCTCCGAGCGCTCGCTCGACGAGGTGATCCTGGCCTACCTGGCGGGAGACGACGGCGGCAGCACCGGCCGGTGACGGGGGAGGGTCCCGATGATCCAGCTCTTCCACGTGGAGAAGAAGTACGGGACCGAGGCCCCGGCGCTGGCCGACGTGAGCCTGGAGATCCGCAAGGGCGAGTTCGTGTTCCTCACCGGACCCTCGGGCGCCGGGAAGTCCACCCTGCTGCGCCTCGTCTTCTGCGCCGAGCCCCCCACCGCGGGGCAGCTGCTGGTCTTCGGGCGAAACGTGGCCAAGATCCGTGCGTCCTCCATCCCGTACGTGCGCCGCACCATCGGGGTGGTCTTCCAGGACTTCAAGCTGCTCGAGCACCGCACCCTGGCCGAGAACGTGGCCTTTCCGCTCCAGGTGAAGGGGGTCCGGCCGGGAGAGGTGGAGCGGCGCGTCACCAAGGCGCTCCGGGGCGTGGGGCTCGAGCACCGCGCCGGCCGGTTCCCGCTCAGCCTCTCGGGAGGGGAGCAGCAGCGGGCCGCCGTGGCCCGGGCGCTGGTGGGCGACCCGGCCATCCTCCTCGCCGACGAGCCCACCGGGAACCTCGACGCGGAGCGCACGGCCGAGGTCCTGCAACTGCTGGAGGCGGCCAACGCCCGCGGCACCACCGTGGTGATCGCCACCCATGACCGGTCGCTCCTGTCCCGCCACAAGAAGCGGGTCGTCGCCCTCGAAGGCGGCCGGGTGGTGGCCGACGGGGCGCAGGTGCGCTGATGCACCGCACCCTCCACGCCTTCCGTCGGGCCTCGGATGCGCTCCTTCGCGCTCCCTACGTGACGGCCGTCGCGGTGGGGACGCTCTACGTCGCCCTGCTGCTCACCGGGGCGTTCGCCGCGACGCTCGGCGCCGGCGGGCGGCTCGTCTCCGGCTGGGCGAGGGAGGTCCCGATCTCGGTCTACCTGGATCCCCGGGCCGACCTCGCGGCGGCGCGCTCGGCCGCTCTGGCCATCGCCCCGGACGCGGAGGTGGAGGCGGTTCCCGCGGCCGAGGCCATGCGCCGGCTGCGCGTCTCCCTCGGAGCGGAGGGGCGGGTGCTCGACGGCCTGGGGGACGACGCCCTGCCGCCGTCGGTCGAGCTGCGCTTCGGCGACCTGACGCAGGAGCGGGCCCGGTCCCTCGCCGCCCAGCTCCGCGCGGTTCCCGGCGTGGTGGACGTCGACGACGGGGCGGTGTGGGTGGCGCGCCTCGAGGCCCTGGTCGACCGGGCCCGGAACCTGGGACTCCTCCTGCTCGGCCTCCTGGCGGCGGCCACCGCCCTCCTGGTCTCGAACACGCTGAAGCTCGCGGTCTACGCCCGGCGAGACGAGATCGAGATCATGAAGCTGGTCGGCGCCACCAACCTCTACGTGAGCGCCCCCATCCTGGTCGAGGGGATCCTCCAGGGCCTCCTGGGCGGCGGGCTGGCCGCGGCGACGCTCGTGGCCGCGAACGTCTCGCTCCTGCCGCGGGTGCGCGAGGTCCTGCCCCTGGCGGCGCGCCTGGCCCCGGCCGACGTCCTCCCCGCCAGCCTGCTCGCGGCGATCGTCGCCGGCGGCGCGCTGCTCGGGCTCCTGGCCAGCGCCATCTCGCTGCAGAGGTTCCTGCGGAGGCCGGGGCGGTGAAGGCGGCGGTGCTGCTCGCCCTCGCGCTCGCCGCGGACCCGCGGGCCCGCCTCCACGAGCTCGAGGCCCGCAAGACCGCCGAGAAGGCGGCTGCCCGCGCCCTGGCCGACCGGGAGCTGTCGGTCCTCGACACGCTCGAGCAGGTGGAGCGCGCCTGGCGCGACGCCGAGGCCCAGGCCCGATCCGCCGAGGCCGAGCGGTCGCGCTCCGCCGATCGGCTGGCGGCCGCGGAGGTCGCGGAGGCCGCCGCGCTGGCCCGCCACGGGGCCCTGGTGGGAAGGCTCCGCCCGCGCCTCGCGGCGCTCCAGCGCATGGCCCGGATCGCGGAGCTCCGGCTGCTCGTCTCGGCGCCAAGCCTGGGAGAACTCGTGAAGCGGAGGGCGCTGCTCGGACGGATCGTGCAGGGCGACGCCGCCGCGCTGCGGGAGGCGCGGGAGGCGCTCGACGAGCAGGAGCGGCTCACCACCGCCCGGCGCACGGAGGCGGCCCGGCAGGAGGCGCTGAGCGCGGAGGCGGGAGCGCGGCGCGCCGAGTCCTCCCTCCGGCGCGACGGGTTCCGGGCCACGCTCGCGGCGGTGCGCGGGGAGCGGCAGATCCACGAGCGGGCCGCGGCCGAGGCCGACGCGCAGAGCCGGAAGCTCGCCGAGTTCATCGAGGCGTTGCCCCCGTCGCGCTCCGGGTCGGCGCCCTACACCGGCTTCGCGGCGCTGCGCGGCAGGCTCCCGCGTCCGGCGGGAAGCCGCATCGACGTGGGGTTCGGGAAGGTGGTCGACCCCCGCTTCCGGACCGTCACCGTGCAGAAGGGGGTCGACATCGCCGCCCGGCGGGGCGAGGAGGTGCTGGCCGTCGCTCCCGGGCGCGTGGTCCATGCCGGCTGGTTCAAGGGCTATGGAAACCTGGTCATCGTGGACCACGGCGAGGGGTTCCACACCCTGGTGGCCCACCTGGCGAGCATGACGGCGGCCGCCGGGGAGGACGTGGAGGCGGGCGCCATCCTCGGGACCGTGGGGGACACGGGGTCGCTCAAGGGGGCCTATCTCTACTTCGAGATCCGGGAGCACGGGAAGCCGCTCGATCCCAAGGCCTGGCTCGTCCCGTGAGGGAGCATCGGCCGCGCGTCGAGTATGATCGCGTGATGCGCCGAAGGTTCCCTCGCCCCGTCCTCCCCGCCGTCCTCGTCCTGTCGATGCTGGTCGCCTGGCCTGCCGCGGCCGCGCCCCGGCGCGATCCCGCGCAGCCCTACCGCTCGCTCGACGTGCTCGCCGAGGTGCTCGCCTACATCCAGAACAGCTACGTCGACGAGACGAAGGAGCAGGACCTCGTCCAGGGGGCGGTCGAGGGAATGCTCCAGCGGCTCGACCCCTACTCCGTCCTCCTCCGGCCGGACGTGTACCGGGCGATCCGGGACGAGACCACCGGGGAGTTCGACGGCGTCGGCCTCGAGGTGAGCCAGGTCGCGGACGGGATCGTCGTCGTGTCCCCGCTCGCCGACTCCCCGGCCGAGCGGGCCGGGATCCTCGCCGGTGACCGGATCGTGGCGGTGGATGGCTCTCCCACGAAGGAGATGCCCGTCGGCGAGGCGACCCGTCGCATGAAGGGCGCCGCCGGCAGCCAGGTGGTGCTCACCATCGAGCGGGCCGGCCTGAAGGAACCCCGGGTCTTCACCCTCGTCCGCGACCACGTGCGGACGACCAGCGTCGACTGGCGCCTCCTCGACCGGGGAGCAGGCACGGCTTACGTCCGGATCCGGACCTTCCAGGACCGCACCGACCGGGAACTCCGCCAGGCGCTCGACGGGGCGCGCAAGGAGATCGGCGGACCGATCCAGGGGCTCATCCTCGACCTCCGCAACAACCCCGGCGGGCTTCTGGATCAAGCCGTGAGGGTGGCGGACCGGTTCCTGTCGAAGGGCGTGATCGTCACCACCGAGGCGCGCGGCAAGCAGCCGGAAGTGGAGGAGGCCCACGAGAAGGACACCGAGCCGGGGTATCCCGTCGTGCTCCTCGTCAACCGGGGGAGCGCCAGCGCCAGCGAGATCGTCGCGGGCGCGCTCCAGGACCAGGGGAGGGCGGTCCTGGTGGGCTCCCAGACGTTCGGGAAGGGCTCGGTGCAGACGGTGGTGGAGCTCGACGACGGGTCGGCGCTCAAGCTCACGGTGGCGAGGTACTTCACGCCGAGCCACCGCTCCATCCAGGACCGGGGGGTCACGCCCGACGTTCCCGTTGCCGCCGTCGACGGGTCGCCTCCGTCCTCGGGGACGCCCCAGATGGGGCACCCCGATGGAGCGACGCATCCGGACCCCCAGCTGGACCGGGCGATCGACCTTCTCCGCGCGGCGCGGATCTTCCGCGGTCCGGGAGCGGGAACGCCCTGATTGGCCGAGAGGTTCGGGTTGACTTCGTGACGCACCCGGCTAAACTTCGCGCCGTCTTGGGCCCAGGGAGCGGTGAGTCCGCCTTCCTCGACGTTCGGCGTTTGAAAACGCCTCGCGAATCGCTCCTACCCCGAAAAAAATGAGTTCTCTCGAGATCGCCGTCGTCGCTGCCTACGGGCTGGTCCTGCTCGTACTATCCGTGTACGGATCGCACCGGTACTTCATGGCGTACCTGTACTACCGCCACAAGTACAACGTTCCGGTTCCCCGGAGCCGCTGGGAGGTCCTGCCCCGGGTCACCGTCCAGCTCCCCGTCTTCAACGAGATGTACGTGGTGGAGCGGCTCATCGGGGCGGTCTGCGAGCTCGACTACCCCCGGGAGTGCCTGGAGGTCCAGGTCCTCGACGACTCCACCGACGAGACCACCGGCATCGCCCGGAGGGCGGTCGACGCCTGGAAGGCCCGGGGGATCGACATCCACTACGTCCACCGGACCAACCGGCAGGGGTTCAAGGCCGGGGCGCTCGAGAACGGCCTCACGACCGCCACAGGCCAGTTCGTGGCCGTCTTCGACGCCGACTTCGTCCCCCCCCGCGACTTCCTTCGCAAGACGGTGAACCACTTCACCGACGACGGCGTGGGCATGGTGCAGGTACGCTGGGAGCACCTGAACCGCGGCTTCTCCTCGCTCACCGAGGTGCAGTCCATCCTGCTCGACGCCCACTTCGTCATCGAGCACACCGCGCGCAACCGCTCCGGGCGCTTCTTCAACTTCAACGGCACCGCGGGCATCTGGCGCCGCACCACCATCGCCTCGGCCGGCGGCTGGCAGCACGACACGCTCACCGAGGACCTCGACCTCTCCTACCGCGCCCAGATGAAGGGCTGGAAGTTCGTCTTCCTGCCCGAGGTGGTGGCCCCGGCCGAGATCCCGGTGGAGATGAGCGCCTTCAAGAGCCAGCAGCACCGCTGGGCCAAGGGCTCCATCCAGACGGCCATGAAGCTCCTGCCGCGCATCCTCTCGAGCGAGCTGCCCTATGCGGTGAAGAAGGAGGCCTTCTTCCACCTCACCGCCAACGTGGCCTACCTCCTCATGATCCCGCTCGCCATCCTCATGCCCATCACGGTGGTGGTGCGGGTGAGCCACGGCTGGGTCGAGGTGCTGCTGCTCGACCTCCCCTTCTTCGCCACCGCCACCATGAGCGTGTGCGTCTTCTACGTGGCGAGCCAGCGGGAGATCCACGCCTCCACCTGGCAGCGCATCAAGTACCTGCCCTACCTCATGGCCCTCGGTATCGGACTCTCGGTGAACCAGGCCCGCGCCGTCGTCGAGGCGCTGCTCGGCCACCAGACGGTCTTCACCCGCACCCCCAAGAGCGGCGTGCAGGGCGGGACCGGCGCTGCGCCGAAGCGCCGCTACCGGGTGGCGGTCAGCCTGCAGCCGCTGCTCGAGCTCGCGCTCGCGGCCTACTTCACGCTGGCCGTGGTCTGGGTCATCGACCGGGGCGTCTGGTACTCGCTGCCCTTCCTG
>DAIEMM010000158.1 GCA_027349605.1 Anaeromyxobacteraceae bacterium | reverse complement strand
GCGCCCGTTGCGCGCGCCCAGGCGCCCACCGCGCCCCCGGCACCGGGCGCGCCGGCCCCGGCTCCGGCTCCAACCGGGCCGGCGTCCCCCGAGCTCGCAGCGCTCCTCGGCGAGATCGACGCCAACTGGGCGATCCGTGACCAGCCCGGGAAGATGGACGTCGATCTGGCGCTCCTCCAGAAGGCCGAGAAGATCGCGCCCGGCGACTACGAGGTGATCTGGCGCTTCGCCCGGCACTACTACTGGCTCGCCGACGACCCGGGCATCTCCAACGAGGAGAAGGCCCGGCTCGGAAAGCTCACCTGGGACTGGTCCGACCGGGCCACCCAGGCCAACCCCTCGCGCGTCGAGGGCTGGTTCTACGGGTCCGCCGGCGTGGGGATGTACTCGCTCGGCATCAGCATCGTGAAGGCGCTCTTCGACGGGATGGAGTCGAAGTACACCGACCGCCTCAAGAAGTCCCAGGCCGCCGACCCGACCTACTACGGGCACGGGGGCGACGTGTCCTGGGGGCGCTACTACTACGAGCTTCCCTGGCCCAAGTACGACGGCGAGAAGAGCGAGCTCGCCTTCCAGAAGGCGCTCCGCAGCTCCCCGACGAACCTGAGGGCCAAGGTCTACCTGGCCGAGCTCTACATCAAGGAGGACCACCCCGTCGAGGCGAGGAGGCTGCTCGACGCGGTGCTGGCCGCGAAGGTCGGCGCGTACGACCCACCCGAGGAGCGGCGCGCGCAGGGGCTGGCGCGCGCGGCCCTCGCCCAGATCAAGTAGTCTTCACCGAGGGAGAACACATGACCGCGACGACCAGAAACCTCGTGCAGGTTTTCGAGGACCAGGTGACCCGGCGAGGCGACGCCGCCGCGCTGACCTTCAAGCGGGGCGGGGCCTGGAAGACCATGACCTGGAAGGAGGTGGGCCGGCGGGTCCGCGACGTCGCCTACGGGCTGGTCTCCATGGGGGTGAATCCGGGAGACCGCGTCTCGATCCTGGCCGACACCTGCGCCGAGTGGATCATCGCCGACGTGGCCATCATGTCCACCGGCGCCATCACCGTGCCCATCTACCAGTCCAACCCGGCCCACGAGGTGCAGTACATCCTCCAGGACGCCGGCGCCTCCTGGATCTTCGTCGACCACGACCACCAGGCCGCCAAGATCCGCGAGGAGGCGGCCAGGCTCCCCGACCTGAAGGGCGTCATCCGCTTCTTCGGGGATCCCGAGGCCTCGCACGAGCACACCCTGGCCTCCGTGGAGAACCGGGGCGTCGCCTTCCGGGAGCAGAACCCGGGCTCCCATGCCGCGCGGGTGGCCGCGGTGAAGTCCACCGACGCAGCGTCCTACCTCTACACCTCGGGCACCACCGGCAACCCCAAGGGCGTGGTCCTCACCCACGGCGCGTGGACCTACGAGGCCGAGGCCACGGCCGAGCTCCATCTCGTCCTTCCCGACGACGTCGTTCTGCTCTTCCTCCCCATGGCCCACTCCTTCGCCAAGGTCATCGAGGCGGTCTGGTTCGGCCAGGGCGCCACGGCCGCCTTCGTGGAGTCGATCGACAAGATCGTCGACAACGCCGGAGAGGTGCGTCCCACCGTGATGCCGTCGGTGCCCCGCATCTTCGAGAAGGCCTACGACGCGGTGCTCGCCAAGGGGCTGGCCACGCCGGGGGTGAAGGGCTGGCTCTTCGGCCTGGCCATGAACGGGTTCGAGGCCTGGGCCGACGGAAAGGCCAAGGGGATGGAGGTCAAGACCTTCGGCTTCCGCATCGGCGAGAAGCTGGTCTTCCCCAAGCTGGCCGCGGCGCTGGCGGCCCGCTTCGGCGGGCGGATGCGCCTCTTCGTCTCGGGCGGCGCCCCGCTCTCCCCCAAGATCAACTGGTTCTTCACCCTGCTCGGCTTCACGGTGCTCGAGGGCTACGGCCTCACCGAGACCTCGGCGGGGACCTGCGTGAACCGGATCGGCAAGAACAAGATCGGCACGGTGGGAGCGCCGGTCCCGGGCACCCAGGTGAAGATCGCCGAGGACGGCGAGATCCTCATCAAGGGCGGCGGCGTGATGAAGGAGTACTACCGGCGCCCCGAGGCCACCGCCGAGATCCTCAAGGACGGGTGGCTCTACACCGGGGACATCGGAGAGGTGGACGCCGACGGGTACGTCAAGATCACCGACCGCAAGAAGGACCTGATCAAGACCTCGGGCGGCAAGTACATCGCCCCGCAGAACCTCGAGAACGAGCTCAAGGGCGACCCGCTCGTCTCGCAGGTGGTGGTCCACGGCGACCAGCGCAAGTACGTGACGGCGCTCATCACCCTCAGCATCGAGAACGCCCGGGCCTGGGCCGCGGAGCAGGGGCTGTCCGAGGACGAGCCGCTCCACGAGAACCCCCGGGTGAAGGCGCGCATCCAGCAGGCCGTGGACGCCATGAACGCCAAGCAGGCGAGCTACGCCACCGTCAAGAAGTTCGTCATCCTGGAGAACGACTTCACGCAGGAGCGGGGCGAGCTCACTCCCACGCTCAAGGTGAAGCGGAAGGTCGTCACCGAGCGTTACAAGAAGGTGCTCGACGGCATGTACACGGAGTGAGGAGGGCGGGGTTCATGGCAGCGGAGAGCGTGAAGGACGTGTTCGAGCGGCAGATGCCCGAGAAGCTGAAGGGCAAGCCGGACGTGGTGGCCAAGATCAACGCCATCTACCAGTTCAACATCTCGGGGCCCGGCGGCGGGCAATGGTCGGTGGACTGCACCCAGCCCGGTGGTGTCATCACGGCCGGCAGCGCGGCCGGCGCCAAGTGCACGGTGAACGCCACCGATGCCGACTTCCTGAACATCGTGAACGGGAAGCTGAATCCACAGATGGCCTTCATGTCGGGCAAGCTCAAGATCCAGGGAGACATGGGGCTCGCCATGAAGCTCCAGCAGATCCTCTGAGCGGCACGGCGCAAGCGAAGTGAGCGCCCTTCCGCTCCAGGGATTGCGCGTCCTCGACCTCTCCCGGCTCCTGCCGGGTCCCTACGCCACGCTCGTCCTCGCCGACCTGGGGGCCGACGTGGTGAAGGTGGAGGACCCCACCGGCGGCGACTACCTCCGCTGGATGCCGCCCATGGCGGGCGAGCAGTCGGGCTGGTTCCACGCGCTCAACCGCAACAAGCGGTCGCTGGCGCTCGACCTGCGCCGCCCGGAGGGGCCGGCCACTCTCCTCCGCCTGGCGCGCCGGTTCGACGTGGTCGTCGAGTCGTTCCGTCCGGGGGTGATGGAGCGGCTCGGGGTGGGGTACGAGGCCCTCTCCAGGGTGAACCCCCGGCTGGTGCTCTGCTCCATCTCCGGCTACGGGCAGGACGGGCCCTACCGCGACCGGGCCGGGCACGACATCGACTACGTGGCGCTGGCGGGAGTCCTCGCGGTGAACGGGCCGCCCGAGCGGCCCGTTCCACTCGGAGTGCAGGTGGCCGACGTGGCCGGGGGGTCCTGGCCCGCGGTGGCCGGCATCCTGGCCGCGCTGCTCGGGAGGTCGGCCACCGGGAAGGGCGCCTGGGTGGACGTGGCCATGGCCGAGGGGGCGCTCGCCCTGCTGGCCCTGCCGCAGGCAGCCGCCGACAGCGAGGGGCGGGCGCTGCGCCGGGCCGGCGAACAGCTGAACGGGGGCTCGGCCTGCTACGGGGTCTACCGGGCCAGGGACGGCGGGTTCGTCGCCCTGGGCGCGCTCGAGCCCAAGTTCTTCCGCGCCTTCTGCGAGGCGGTGGGGCGGCCCGAGCTGGCCGACGCACAGTTCGACCGGGACGGCGGCGGCCCGCGCGCCGAGCTGGAGGCCGTCTTCGCCTCGCGCACCCGGGACGAATGGGGCGCGTTCGCCGCCCGGCACGACGTCTGCGTCATGCCGGTCCTGGAGGGGGACGAGCCGCGCCGGGACCCCCAGCTCGTCCACCGCGGCAGCTTCGTCGAGGTGCCGACCCCCTGGGAGGGGAGGGCGATGCCGGGACTGGCCTCCCCGGTCCGGATCCGGGGGGTCGAGGCTCCCCTCCGCGCCGCACCCCGGCTCGGGGCGGACACCGAAGCGGTGCTGTCGGAGTCGGGGTTCGGGGCCGGGGAAGTGACGGCCCTGCGGGAGGCCGGCGCGCTGGGGTGAAGGGTGCGCCGGGGGCAGGCCGCCTTGACACCCGTCCTGCCGGCCGCTAGCAAGAACGGTCCGTGCGCACCGTCGTCGCCATCGCCGCCGTCACCCTGCTCCTCGTGGGCGTGGTGGCGCCGCATCACCATGCCACGCCGGGGAGCGCGCACGACTGCATGGCCTGCACGGTGGGCGGAGCCCTCGAGGCCCGGGACGCCACGCCCACGGTAACTCCGCCGCCCCCGGTCCAGGTCGCCGTCGCGGCCGGGCCGGCGACGGAACCGGCCACCGGCTTCCCGCTGGGGGCCGTGCCGGGCCAGTCTCCTCCGCTCCGCTAGCCGCGTCCGTTCCCGCCGCTCCCGGAAGATCGTCGCGCACCCGCGCGCTCGGAGGATTTACACATGGTGAATGTCGCGCTCCTGTCGCTGCTCGCCGCCCAGGCGGCCGGTCCGGTGGCCCCGGCTCCGGGCGCGTCGCCCCCCACGCCGGATGCCGCCGCGGAGGCCCAGCCCCAGCCCTTCCCGTCGGGGAGCTACAACGTGGGGACCCCCGGTGGCATCC
>DAIEMM010000119.1 GCA_027349605.1 Anaeromyxobacteraceae bacterium | reverse complement strand
TCCCGCTTGACGCCCCACTCCGAAACGGACACGCTACCCGCATGCCATCCCGGAAGCGCACCACCGTCCACCTCGACGCGCGCCTGCACCGAGCGCTCCGCCTCCGGGCCAAGGCCACCGACTGCACCATCTCCGAGGTCGTCGGCGACGCCCTGCGCAAGGCCCTGGCCGAGGAGGCCCGCAACATCCAGCAGGCCGAGGCGCTCGCGCCCCGACGCACCCTCTCGCTGAAGGACGTCGGTGCGCGGCTGAAGCGGCGCGCGAAGTCCTGACCGCGGGCTATCCCCGCAGGACCTGCCTCTCCACCAGCCTCGCGTAGGCCCCGGCGCGCGCGAGCAGCTCGGCGTGCGTGCCCGACTCCACCACCTGGCCGCCGTCGATCACCACCACCCGGTCGGCGCCGATGACGGTGGAGAGCCGGTGGGCGATCACCACCGAGGTCCGGCCCCGCATGAGCCTCGTGAGGGCGTCCTGCACCAGCGCCTCCGACTCGGAGTCGAGGGCGCTCGTCGCCTCGTCGAGGAGCAGGATGCGCGGGTCCTTGAGCAGCGCGCGCGCGATGGCGATGCGCTGCTTCTGCCCGCCGGAGAGCTGCTGGCCGCGCTCGCCGACCTTGGTGGCGAGTCCGTCCGGGAAGCCGCTCACGAAGGCCTCGGCGTTGGCGGCGCGCAGCGCCTCCCGCACCTCGGCGTCGGTCGCCTCGGGGCGTCCGTAGCGGACGTTGTCGGCGATGGTGGTGGAGAAGAGGACCGGCTCCTGGGAGACCACGCCCACCAGCCGCCGCAGCCAGGCCGGGTCGAGGTCGCGGAGGTCCTGGCCGTCGAGGGTGACGCGCCCGGAGGTCGGGTCGTAGAGGCGCGACAGCAGCGCGCCCATGGTGGACTTCCCGCCGCCCGACGGCCCCACCAGCGCCACCACCCGTCCGGGCTCCACGGCGAGGTCGATCCCCTGCAGGACCTCCACGTCGTTGCGGGTGGGGTAGCGGAAGTGGACGCCCTCGTAGGCCACGCGCCCCTGCACGCGATCGAGCCGGCGGCCGCCCGACACCGGCATCTCCGGCTTCCGCTCGGTGAGGTCGAAGACCCGCTCGGCGGCGCCCAGTCCGCGCATGGCCTCGGCCCAGATGTCGGCGAGCGTGCCGAGCCCCATGGCGATGAGCAGCGTGTAGATGAGGAAGGCGGTCAGCGCGCCGGCCGAGAGCCCCCCGCCGGCCACCAGCGCCCCGCCGTAGCCGAGCACCACCGCCAGCGCCGCGTAGACCCCCGCCGACGCCGCGCCCATGAAGACCGCCGCCGCCCGCGCGCGCGTGCGCGCCAGCTGGAAGCTCGCCTCGATGGCCGCGCCGTAGCGGGTCATCTCGGCCGGCTCGGCCGCGAAGGAGCGGACCGTGCGGATGGCCGAGAGCGACTCCTCCGCCGCGTGCCCCGCGTCGGCCAGCGCGTCCTGGTACTTCCGCGAGAGGGCCCGGATCTTGCGCCCGTAGAAGACGGCGCCGAGCGCGACCGCGGGCACGACGAGCAGCATCACCGCCGTCAGCTTCGCCGAGGTGATGATGAGCAGGACGAGCCCGCCCACCACCTGCACCGCGTTCCGCAGCGCCATGGAGAGCTGCGACGAGAGCAGTCCCTGGAGCGACGCCGTGTCGGAGGAGAGGCGCGAGGTGAGGTCGCCGGTGCGCTGGCCGTCGAAGAAGCCCACCTCCTGCACCACCAGCGAGTCGAAGAGCCGCTCCCGGACCCGCTTCACTCCCCGTTCACCGGCCAGGCCGAAGAGGTAGGCGCGTCCGGCCACCGCGAGCCCCTGCACCACGGCGAGGCCGCCCATGAGGAAGGCCGCGAACCGGATGCGCCCCATGTCGCGGTTCGAGAGCGCGCCGTCCACGATGATCCGGATGCCCTGCGGATAGGCGAGCGCCGCCGCCGAGCCGAGCAGCAGCAGGGCGGTGGCGCCGGCGAGCGCCCGCCACTCCACCCGGAGGAGGGGCAGCAGGCGGCGGACGGAGGCGAGGCGGGAGGGGGAAGCCAAGGGCACGGGTGAAGCTAACCCGCGCGGGTCCCGGCGCAAGGAGCCGGCCGGGGCGGCGCGCTCAGACCAGCTTGAACCCGCGCAGGATCTGGATCACCCCGGCCAGCACGGCGGCCGTCGCCGCCGTCACCCCGGGCTTCGCCTGCGCCCGTGTCCATGCGAACCCCGCGGCCGCCAGCACCGCGAAGGAGAGGGCCAGGGTCAGCGGGAAGCTCCCGGTGCGGACCTGCAGGAACTGGAAGAGGATCCCGGCCTGGAGCCCCGCGGCCAGCACCGCCGCGAAGGCCGGCAGGCGCGCGCCGGCGTCGAAGAGCAGGACGAGCGACGCCGCCAGGGCGGCCACCGAGAGGATGTCGAACAGGCTCATGGGGCGAATTCTGCCCTCACCCCGCCCGGACGCCAGAAACCGGCCGCCAGGGGACGGCCCGGCCCGGCGCGGTCAGCCGAGACGTTCCAGGACGTAGGGCAAGATGCCCCCAGCCTTGAGGTATTCCAGCTCCACGGGGGTGTCGAGCCGGACCGTCACCGGCTGCCGCACCTCGCCCCCGTCCTTCCGGTGCACCACCAGCGTGGCCGTCCCGCGCGGCTGGACCTTCGCGAGCCCCACCACGTCGAAGGTCTCGGTCCCGTCGAGCTTCAGGGTCTCCGCCGAGGCGCCGTCGGGGAACTGGAGCGGGAGCACCCCCATCCCCGCCAGGTTCGCCCGGTGGATGCGCTCGAACGACCGCGCCACCACCGCCCGCACCCCGAGGAGCGCCGTGCCCTTGGCCGCCCAGTCCCGGGAGCTTCCGGTGCCGTACTCGTGCCCGGCGATCACCACGAGGGGAGTGGCGCGGGTCTCGTACTCCACCGCCGCGTCGTAGATGGAGACGATGTCCCCCGAGGGCTGCACCGCGGTGACGCCCCCCTCCCGGCCCGGAACCATGAGGTTCCGGATGCGCACGTTGGCGAAGGTCCCGCGCACCATCACCCGGTCGTTGCAGCGGCGCGAGCCGTAGCTGTTGAAGTCCTCCTGCTTCACCCCCTGTGCGACGAGGTAGCGGCCGGCGGGCGAGTCGGGCTTGATGCTCGCAGCCGGGGAGATGTGGTCGGTGGTGATCGAGTCGCCGAAGATGGCGAGCGCCCGGGCGCCCTTCACGTCCCCCACCGGGCGGGCCGGGGTCATGAAGTAGGGCGGCTCCTGCACGTAGGTGGAGCGCGGGTCCCACTTGAAGAGGACGCCGCCGGGAGCCGACATCTCGTTCCACTGGGGGTTCTGGTCGAAGCGGGAGTAGTTCCGGCGGTACTCCTCCGGGTCGGTGGCCTTCTCCAGGAGCGCCGCCACCTCGGCCTGCGAAGGCCAGACGTCCTTCAGGAACACCTCGCGGCCCGCCGGATCCTTCCCGATGGCCTGCCGGTCGAGGTCGCGGAGCACCGTCCCGGCCAGCGCGTAGGCCACCACCAGCGGCGGGCTCATGAGGAAGTTGGCCTTCACGTTCACGTGGACGCGGGCCTCGAAGTTGCGGTTGCCCGAGAGCACGCTCACGGCCACCAGGTCGTTCGCCCCGATCACCGCCTCGAGCCGGGTGTCCAGGGGGCCGGAGTTGCCGATGCAGGTGGTGCAGCCGTAGCCCACCACCTGGAACCCGAGCGCCTCGAGGTGCGGGAGGAGCCCCGCCGCCTCCAGGTAGCGCGTGACCACCCGGCTGCCCGGCGCCAGCGACGTCTTCACGTGGGGTGGAGGGCGCAGGCCGCGCTCGTGCGCCTTCTTCGCGAGCAGGCCGGCCGCCAGCATGACCGCCGGGTTGGAGGTGTTGGTGCACGAGGTGATGGCGGCGATGACCACGTCGCCGTTGCCCAGCTCGACCCCGTCGCCCCGGTGACGCTCCCCCAGCTCGGCGGCCGGCTTGCCGTAGCCGGTCGCGTCCTTGCGCGAGAAGAACTCGGTGAACCGCTCCTTCACCTGGGTCAGGGGGATGCGGTCCTGCGGCCGCTTCGGGCCGGCCACCGCCGGGACGACCGTCCCGAGGTCGAGGTCCACCACCTCGCTGTAGTCGACCTCGCCCGCGCGCGGGATGCCGAACGTGCCCTGGGCCTGGAGGTAGGCCCGCACCCCGTCCACGTGCTCCGCCGTGCGGCCGGTGGCGAGAAGGTAGCGCAGCGTCTGCTCGTCGGGCGGGAAGTAGCCCATGGTCGCGCCGTACTCGGGCGCCATGTTGGCGATGGTGGCCCGCTCGGTGGCCGGCAGGCTCGCCGCCCCCTCGCCGTGGAACTCGACGAACTTGCCCACGACCTTCTGCTTCCGGAGCCGCTCGGTCACCGCGAGGACCACGTCGGTGCCGGTGGCTCCTTCCGGAAGCCTGCCGTGGACGTTCACCCCCACCACGTCGGGCGTGAGGAAGGTGGTGGGCTGGCCCAGCATGGCGGCCTCGGCCTCGATCCCTCCCACGCCCCAGCCGACCACGCCGATGCCGTTCACCATCGTGGTGTGGGAGTCGGTGCCGATCACCGTGTCGTGGAGCCAGACCCCGTCCCGCTCGGTGGCCACGGTGGCGAGGAATTCCAGGTTCACCTGGTGGCAGATGCCGATCCCGGGCGGAACGATGCGCAGCCGCTGGAAGGCCTGGGTTCCCCACTTGAGGAAGGCGTAGCGCTCCTTGTTCCGGGCGAACTCGAGCTCGAGGTTCTTCCGGAAGGCGTCGGCCGAGCCCCAGGCGTCCACCTGCACCGAGTGGTCGACGACCAGGTCCACCGGCACGAGCGGCTCGACCTTGGCGGCGGCCTTTCCGGACCGGGCCATGGCGGCGCGCATCGCCGCCAGGTCCACGATGAGCGGAACCCCGGTGAAGTCCTGGGCCAGCACGCGGGCGACGACGAAGGGGATCTCCTCGGTCCGCTCGGCCCGGGGCTTCCAGCCGGCGAGTGCGCGGACGTCCTTCTCGTGCACGCGCGTCCCGTCGAGGTTGCGGACCAGCGACTCGAGCACCACCCGGATCGAGATCGGGAGCCGCGAGATCCGCCCGAAGC
Organism: Anaeromyxobacteraceae bacterium; assembly: GCA_027349605.1. Taxonomy (GTDB): domain Bacteria; phylum Myxococcota; class Myxococcia; order Myxococcales; family Anaeromyxobacteraceae; genus CAIOAK01. The sequence goes on along the minus strand of DAIEMM010000119.1, from coordinate 3,202 downwards.
CCTTCTCCTCCAGGGCGGGCAGCGAGTGGAAGCGGCCGGTCCGGCCGGCGCCGGTGGTGAAGGGGGTGAGGACGCCCAGCGGGTCGTTCATCGTCGAAGCCTCCGGTGCCCGTCATTACTCGCCGGCCTCGCCGTTGCAAGGAACCCGGCCCTATCCCACCCAGAAGAACCGCGACCAGAAGAGGAAGAGGACGGCCTGGCCGAAGGAGAACGCCACCACAACCGCGCGGTCCACCGCGGGCCGCCGCCCGAGGATGCCGAGCGCGAGGAATGCGGGGAAGATCACCGCGCCGAAGCGGACGGAGGAGAGCAGCGTCCCGGAGAGGAGCACCGGGGCGAGCGACACGAGCGCCCAGACCCCCAGCGCCCGGGTCTCGCGCCGCCCGAGGAGCCAGGCGCCGAGCCCCGCCACGAGCGCCAGCGTCGCCGCCTCCAGGGGGCCGAGACGGGGGTGGAGGTCCCGGGGGTGGAAGAGCGTCTGCCAGGGCACGGCGAGCGCCCGGCCCCAGGCGCCCTGCGCGTGGAAGAGGGCCAGCGGGTCGCCCGTGCCGTACCAGAGACCACCCGCGTGGAGGGCGAGCCCCAGGCCGGGCAGGGCCGAGGCCGCCAGCGCCGGCAGCCTCGGGCCACCCCGCTCGAGCGCGATCCACGCGAGCGGGACCCCCACCAGCACGCCGCCCGGGCGGGTGAGGGCGAGGAGCAGCCCGAGCGTGCCGGCCAGCCACGGCCGCCCCTTCAGGGCGGCGCCCAGGCTCGCCACCGAGAGGAGCAGGAAGAGCGCCTCGGGGTAGGCCGACGAGAGGACGAAGCCGAAGGGGAAGAGGAGGGCGTAGAGGACCGTCCGCGTGGCCGCCTGCTCGTCGGCGACGTCCCGCGCGATCCGCCAGAGGAGCCACAACCCGAGGAGCAGGGCCCCGTTCGAGACCAGCAGCGCCGCGAGGTACCAGGACCCCTCGCCCCGCCCGGGCACCACGGCGTGGAGCGCGCGGATGGTCCACGGGTAGAGCGGGAAGAAGGCCACGTTGGACTGGACCGACGCGAGCGGCCCGCGCACCGTGTACCCGCGTGCCGCGACGTCCAGGTACCAGTGCGCGTCCCAGCGCCCGAAGGCGTCGAGCCAGGCCACCGGCACGAAGGCCCACCCCCTCCGGGCCGCCTCCGCCACCGGATAGGTCCAGCTCACCGACATCTGGTCGCCGAACCAGGCCACCCCGGCGAGGAGCAGGCGCGTCCAGACGAAGGGCAGGAATACGGCGCGGAGGAACACGGATCCTTCTACATCGCCCCGGCCGGAGTTAGAACCACGGTGGAGACTTCATGGGCCCCTCGCAGGTCTACCGGACGTCGCTCGCGCTCCTCACCGATTTCTACCAGCTCACCATGGCCGCGGCGGCCTGGAAGAGCGGGGTGGCCGGGAAGGAGGCGGTGTTCCACCTGTCCTTCCGCCGCAACCCCTTCGAGGGCGGCTACGCGGTGGCCGCGGGGCTGGAGGACGCGGTGGACCTGGTTCTTCACCACGGGTTCACGGAGGACGACCGCGCCTTCCTGGCCGGGCAGCGGGGGTCGGACGGGAAGCCCCTCTTCGAGGCGGCCTTCCTCGACTGGCTCGGCGCGGCGAGGCTCGACGTGGACGTCGACGCGGTCCCGGAGGGCACGGTCGTCTTCCCCCACGAGCCGCTGCTCCGCGTGCGCGGCCCCGTCGTCCCCTGCATGCTGCTCGAGACGCCGCTCCTCGCCATCGTGAACTTCCAGACCCTCATCGCCACCAAGGCGGCCCGCACCGTGCTCGCCGCCCGGGGCGGGCCGGTGGTGGACTTCGGCCTGCGCCGCGCGCAGGGCATCGACGGCGCCCTCTCGGCCTCCCGCGCCGCCTACGTGGGGGGCGTGGCCGCGACCTCCAACGTGCTCGCCGGAAAGCTCTACGGCATCCCGGTGAAGGGCACCCACGCCCACAGCTGGGTCATGCTCTTCGACGACGAGCTCGAGGCGTTCATGGCCTACGCCAGGGCCATGCCGGCCAACACCATCCTCCTCGTGGACACCTACGACTCGCTGGAGGGAGTGCGCCGCGCCGTCGAGGTGGGGCGCTGGCTCGCGCAGCAGGGGCGCCGGCTGGCCGGCATCCGGCTCGACTCGGGCGACCTGGCCTGGCTCTCCCAGCAGGCGCGCGGGATGCTCGACGAGGCCGGCCTGTCCGACGCCGCCATCGTCGCCTCCAACGAGCTCGACGAGCACGTGATCCAGGCGCTGCAGGACCAGAAGGCCGCCATCGGCATCTGGGGCGTGGGGACACGGCTCGTCACCGGCTGGGGCGAGCCCGCCCTGGGCGGCGTCTACAAGCTCTCGGCGGTACGCGACGGGCCGGACGAGCCCTGGAGCTACCGGGTGAAGCTCTCCGAGCAGCTCGCCAAGACCACCGTCCCGGGGATCCAGCAGGTGCGGCGGTACCACGATGCCGGGGGTTTCCTCGGGGACGTCCTGTTCGACACCGGGATCGGGCTCCCGCCCTCGCCGGAGATGGTGGACCCGCTCGACTTCACGCGCCGTCGCATCATCCCGGAGGGCACCCCGCACGAGGACCTGCTCGTCCCGGTGCTGCGCGGCGGCGCCCCGGTCCGGAAGGCCCCGCCGCTCGCCGAGGTTCGGGCCCGGGCGGCGGATCAGCTCGGACGGTTCCACGCCGGCGTGAAGCGGCTCGTCCACCCGCACGCCTATCCGGTGGGGCTGGAGCGGGGCCTGTACGACCTGCGGACCCGCCTCATCCTCGAGGCCCGCCAGCGCGTCCCCCGGAGGTCCCGGTGAGGTTCCGCGAGCTTCCCCTGCCGCCGTTCCACGACCCGGAGGACGCCGGGAGCTGGTCCCACCAGCCCGACGCCCAGGCGCTCTTCGAGGCCGCCCCGGCCTGGCGGGACGAGCACGGCATCGCGCTCGCCGGCGGCGACCACCTCGACCTCCAGCTCGTCATGGTCGACGAGCAGCGCGACTTCTGCCTGCCCGGCGGGGCGCTCTACGTGGGAGGCCGGAGCGGCACCGGCGCGGTCGACGACACGCGGCGCCTGGCCGCCTTCGTCTACCGGAACCTGGGATCCATCACGCGCCTCACCGCCACCCTGGATTCCCACCTCGCCTTCCAGATCTTCTTCGCCTCCTTCTGGGTGGACCGGGAGGGGCGGCCGCTCCGTCCCTGGCGCGTCGTCACGGC
>DAIEMM010000069.1 GCA_027349605.1 Anaeromyxobacteraceae bacterium | reverse complement strand
AATGGTGGAGCTGATCGGGATCGAACCGACGACCTCTAGAGTGCGATTCTAGCGCTCTCCCAGCTGAGCTACAGCCCCGTACTCGCACGGCTCCCGCGGATGGGGAGGGGGCTTTGTTTACGGGTCGGGCGGGCGGGTGTCAAGAGACGATCGGCGCCACCCAGTACAGCATGAAGTAGACCAGGACCCCGGTCACCGAGACGTAGAGCCAGGCCGGCAGGGCGTAGCGAGCCACGCGCCGGTGGGCCTCGAACCGCCCGTTCCAGGCGTGGTAGACAGCGAATCCGATGAGCGGCACGATGGCGGCCGCGAGCACGGTGTGGGTGCCGAGGAGCAGCAGGTACGCCGACCGCAGCGCTCCGGTTCCGGGGAAGCGGTGCGTACCGGTGAGGGCGACCCGGGTGAGGTAACCCACGAGGAAGAGGCCCGACACTCCGAGGGCCGAGAGCATGAGCGCGCGGTGGCGGGTGCGGTCCCCGGCCCGGATGGCGCGCCATCCGAGCACGATCAGGACCGCGCTCGTGGCGTTCAGGACCGCGTTCACCGGGGGGAGGATCTCGGCGAGGCTCATCTGGGTGCTCCACGCCGCCGGGCGGCAAGGACGGCGAGTGCGAGGGTCGTCGCCGCGAAGGCCGCCAGGACGAGGAGGTCGCGGCCCGTGGAGCCGGCCATCGCTCCGGGAGCCTCCGGCCCGCCCAGCGCACGGCGCGTGGCCGAGACCGCATAGGCGATGGGGTTGGCGCGCATGACGGCCCCGAGCACCGGGTGCTCCGGGCTGGCCGGGAACATGGCCCCGGAGACGATCCAGAGCGGGATGAGGAGCGTCATCTGGATGGCGTGGTAGCCCTGCACGTTGTCGACCACCCAGGCCACGGCGAAGCCCAGCGCGGCGAGCCCCACGGCGACGAGCGCCAGCGCCGCGAGCAGGAGCGGCCAGTTCACCGAGAGCAGGGGAAAGCCGGCCGCGGGGGCGAGCACGAGGAACAGGGCGGCCTGGGAGAGCGCCACGCTCGAGGAGCAGAGCACCTTGCCCAGGACGACCGCGCCGCGCGACGCCGGACCGGCCAGAACGGCCTGGAGGAAGCCGGCGTGCCGGTCCTCGATGACCGACAGGGTGGTGAAGATGGCGGCGAAGAGCACCACCATGAGCACCACGCCCGGGAAGAAGTAGCGGAGGTAGCCCTCGCTCGAGCCAGGGAGGCGGAAGGTCGCGGCCATTCCGGAACCGATGATGCCCCAGAATAGCACGGGCTGGGCCAGCGCGCCGACGAGGCGGGAGGGCTGGCGGAAGAACCGCACCAGGTCCCGCCACCACAGGACGCCGATGGTCGCCCGGTCGTAGGGGCCGATCACGGGCGCGTCTCCGCGGCCAGGTCCTCGCCGGCGACGTGGAGGAAGGCGTCGGCCAGGCTGGGCCGCCTCACCGACACCGATCGGAAGCGCCCGTCGGGAAAGGCCTCGACGAGCCGGGGCACGAGCTCGTGGCCGCGTTCCCGCTCGATCGACACCGCGTCCCCGGATGCGCGGGCCGCGACCCCGAAGCGCTCCGCGATCTCGGCGGCGAGCCCCTCCGCCCCGGAGGCCTCCACCACCACGACGTCCCCGGCCACGCGGGAGAGCAGCGACTCGGGGGTCTCGACCGCGACGACCCTCCCCCGGGACAGGATGGCCAGGCGGTCGCAGTGGGCCGCCTCGTCGGGCCGATGGGTGGTGAGGACCACGGTGGCGCCACCCGTGCCGCGGAGCTCGCGCAGCGCCTCCCAGGTGCGCCGGAAGGAGAGGGCGTCGAGGCCGGTGGTGGGCTCGTCGAGCAGCAGGACCTCGGGGCGATGGACCAGGGCGCGGGCGATCTCGAGCCGCCTCCGCATGCCTCCGGAGAGCTTTCCCACCGGATCGCGGGCGCGGTCGGAGAGGCCGGCCGCGGCGAGCAATTCGGCCGTCCGGCGCCGGGCCTCCTCGCGGGGCACGCGGAAGAGGGCCGCGCCGAGGCGGAGGTTCTCCGTGGCGGTGAGCTTGGCGTCGAGGCTGGGCTCCTGGAAGACCACGCCCATCCGGGCTCGCAGCGTCCGGGAGGACGGGTCGAGAGGTCGTCCGTCGAGGAAGAGCTCACCCGACGACGCCGGGAGGAGCCCCGCCAGGATGGAGAAGAGGGTGCTCTTGCCCGCGCCGTTCGGTCCCAGGAAGCCGAAGACCTCGCCGGCGCGGATGGAGAAGGAGACGCCGTCGAGCGCCACCCGGTCGCCGTAGGCGAACCGAAGCCCCTCGGCCGACAGGCGAGCGGGCCCGTCGGGCACCGGCACTACCGCGCGCCCAGGAAGAGCGCGATGAAGACGGCCACCAGGTAGAGGAGGGTGGCGAGGAAGAAGTTCCGCGCCCAGCGCGACTCCCCGTCGGGGCGCCGGAGGCCGCTCGCCGCCGCCAGGGTGAGCCCGCCGCCCAGCACCGCCGCGACCGCCGCGTAGCCCCAGGAGGCCATGCCGAGGAAGGTGGGAAGCATGCCCACCGGCACGAGCAGGGCGCTCGTGCCCACCGCCCAGGCCTTGGCCGCCCGCTCCCCGTGGACCAGCGCGAACACCTTCAGGCCTCCGCGCGCGTAGTCCTCCTTGAGGTAGATCGAGATGGCGAGGAAGTGCGGCAGCTGCCACACGAAGAGGAGCGCGAACAGGGCCAGCCCGCGGGAGTCGATGCCTCCGGTGGCCGCCGTCCAGCCCATGAGCGGGGGGATGGCGCCCGGGACGGCCCCGACGAAGAGCGCCGCGGTGCTCCAGCGCTTCATGGGCGTGTAGACGAAGGCGTAGCTCACCAGCGCGACCAGGGCCAGGAGCGCGGTGAGCGGGTTCGCGGCCAGCGCCAGCATGGGGATGGCGAAGACCGGCAGCGCGATCCCCAGGGCGAGGGCGGTGGCCGGCTCGACCCGGCCGGCGGGGAGCGGGCGCCCCCAGGTCCGGCGCATGAGCGCGTCCACGTCCTTCTCCAGGTAGTTGTTGAGGATGTTGGCGGCTCCCACCACCATGCCGGTCCCCACCAGGACGGCGGCCGCGCGGGAGGCCGAGGGCTGCTCCGGGGCGAGCCAGATCCCGGCGGCGGTGGTCGAGACGACCATGCCGGAGAGGCGCGGCTTGGCGAGCGCCACGAGGTCCCCGATGCCGCGCAGGGCCTGCAAGGGGGTGGAGAGGGTCCGGGTGGTGGCGCTGGTCTGGTTCGGGATCACTTCTCACCCCGCTGCGGGTACGAGTCCGGGAAGCCGGTCGCGCCCGGCGTGCTGCGAGGCCGGGCGGGGACCGAGATGGAAGACGAGGAGGAGGGAGTCGGCGAGGAGCAGTGCGCCGCCGGCGAGGTGCAGGCTCACCACCGGGACGGAGACGAGGCTCCAAACGGTCCAGGCGCCGAGGAGGACCTGGAGGAGCACGAGCGGGGCCGCGAGGCTCGCGACGCGGCGGGCCCGGGAGGGGCCGGTGCGGAGCGCGGCAACGGCGGCGGCCACGACCAGGAGGGCGACCGCCACCCCCACGAACCGGTGGAGCGTGACGAGCTGGGCGGGGCCGGCGACCTGCCAGGCGGCGCCCTCGCACAGCACCACGCTCGTGCCGCAGGCGAGGCCGGATCCGGTGTGGCGGACGAGGGCCCCGAGGACGATCTGGAGGTACACGCCCAGTGCTGCCGCGCCGGCCAGCGCCCGGACGCGGCCCGGGGCGGCGGGGGACTCGGCGTCCGGGCCGGCGGGCGCGAGGCGCCAGGCGAGCCAGACCAGCACCGAGAAGAAGGCCATCGACGTGGCGAGGTGGCCCGAGGAGACCACCAGCGGGAGCTTCCACACCACGGTGAGGGCGCCGAGCGAGGCCTGGAAGAGCACCAGGGCGAGCGCCAGGAGCGAGCCCACGCGCACGGCCGTCTCCCGCCGGCGCCGCCAGACCGTCACGGCGAGCGCGACGGTGAGCACCGAGACGGCGAGCGCCACCAGCCGGTGCCCGTGCTCGAACAGGACCCCGCCTTCCATGGCGGGGAAGAACTGCCCGTAGCAGAGGGGCCAGTCGGGGCAGGCGAGCGACGAGCCGGTGGCGTGGACCATTCCTCCGATGACCAGGAGGGCGAAGGTGGCTGCGGCCGTGGCCCGGGCGAGGCGAAACTCGAGCATGGGTGAACGGACACTTAAGAGGCAGGCTGATCCAGGTCAAGGCCCTGTCGAGCGCATCCTGGAGGCCCGAAAAGGGTCGAGAAGGAGTAAGGATCGGGGCATGAACCGACCCCTGCTGGCCACCGTCCTCGCCCTCGCGCTCGCCCCCACGGCCACCCCCGCCGGAGACCTCCGGGGGGTGGTCCGCTTCCAGGGAGCCCCGCCGTCCCAGCGGTCCCTCGAGACCACCAAGGAGCGGGCGATCTGCGGGAACTCGGTGCCGGACGAGTCGGTCCAGGTCGCGGGCGGGATGCTCCACAACGTGGTCGTGATCGTGAAGGGCGCCCCGGCCCCCGCGCCGGGAAAGGGGGTCCTCGACCAGCGCACCTGCCGGTACGTCCCCCATGTCCAGGTCCTGCCCGTCGGCAGCACGCTCGAGGTGGTGAACGGCGACCCCACGCTCCACAACGTCCACGGCTACCTGGGGCAGGCGACCGCCTTCAACCTGGCCATGCCGTCCAAGGACTCGCGCCTGGCGCGCCAGCTCAAGAAGCCCGGGCTCGTGGTCGTGAAGTGCGACGTCCACGACTGGATGAGCGCCTTCGTCTGGGTGGTGGACGCCCCGGCGGCGGTGACGGGAGCGGACTGCGCCTACGCGATCGCGGGCATCCCCCCCGGCACCTACGAGGTGACGGCCT
>DAIEMM010000013.1 GCA_027349605.1 Anaeromyxobacteraceae bacterium | reverse complement strand
CCGCGCCCCGGCCGCCCCGTCGATGACGCGGTGATCGTAGGAGAGGGAGAGCGGGAGCACCTTGCGGGGCGCGAATCGCTCGCCGTCCCAGACCGGGCGGACGGACACGCGCGACACGCCCAGGATGGCGACCTCCGGCGCGTTCACGATGGGCGTGAAGGCCGTGCCGCCGATGCCGCCCAGGCTGGAGATGGAGAACGTGCCCCCCTGGATGTCGGCAGCCGCGAGCTTCCCCTCGCGCGCCTTCGCCGAGAGCTCGCCGAGCGCCCGGGCGATGTCGAGGACGCCCTTGCGGTCGGCGTCGCGGACCACCGGGACGACGAGCCCGTTCGGGGTGTCGGCCGCGAAGCCGACGTGGAAGTAGCGCTTCAGGACGAGGCTGTCGCCGTCGAGGGAGGCGTTGAAGTCGGGGAACCGCTGGAGCGCCGCCACGCAGGCCTTCACCAGGAAGGCGAGCAGCGTCACCTTCGGTCCCTTCTCTCCCAGTTCCGCGTTCAGCTCGACCCGGAACTCCTCGAGGTCGGTGACGTCCGCCTCGTCGAACTGGGTGACGTGCGGGACCATCACCCAGTTGCGGGCCAGGTTCGCTCCGGCGATCTTGCGGATCCGGGCGAGCGGCCGGGTCTCCACCGGGCCGAAGCGGGCGAAGTCCACCTTGGGCCAGGGGAGCAGGTCGAGCCCGGTGCCCCCGGGCACCTGGCCGGCCAGCGCCTGCTTGACGTACTTCTGCACGTCCTCCTGGAGGACGCGTCCGCGGGGTCCGGATCCGGTGACCCGGGAGAGATCCACTCCCAGTTCACGGGCCACCTTGCGGACGGCAGGGGATGCGTGAGCCAGGCCGGACGGAGCCGTGCCGGGCGCCTCCGCGGGGCTGGACACGGCCAGGGGAGCGACGACGGGCGCGGGCGCAGGTGCGGCGACGGGCGGGGCCACGGCCTCCGCCGCCCCATCGGCGTCGAGCACGAGAACGAGCGAGCCCTCACCCACCCGGTCGCCGACCTTGACGCGCACCTCCCGCACCGTGCCCGCGAACGGGGAGGGTACGTCCATGGTGGCCTTGTCCGACTCCAGCGTGACGAGCGAGGCGTCGGCCGCCACGACGTCGCCGGGCTTCACCAGCACCTCCACCACCCCGACGTCCTTGAAGCCGCCGATGTTCGGGACGCGCACCTCGAGCAGGCTCATGATCACACCGTCCAGGGGGCGGGCCGGGACACGTCGATGCCGTACCTGCGCACGGCCTCGGCAGCCCGGGTGGGAGGGAGGAGCCCGTCGTCGGCCAGCGCCTTCAGGGCCGCGACCACGACGTGGAAGCGGTCCACCTCGAAGAAGCTCCGCAGCTTCTCGCGGGTGTCGGACCTCCCGAAGCCGTCGGTCCCGAGCACGACGTATCGGCGGGGGACGAAGGCCCGGATCTGCTCGGCGTAGGCCCGCATGTAGTCGGTGGCCGCCACGACCGGCCCCGTCGTGCCCGAGAGCCGCTCCTCCACGAACGACCGGCGCGGCTTCGCCTCCGGGTGAAGGAGGCTCTCCCGGGCCGCGGCGTTGCCCTCGCGGGCGAGCTCGGTGAAGCTGGGAGCGCTCCACAGGTCGGACTCCACGCCCCAGTCGGCGCGCAGGACGTCCGCCGCCGCCGCGACCTCGTGGAAGATGGCGCCCGAGCCGAGCAGCTGGACGCGCGGTCCCGCGGGAGCGTCCGCCCCCTTCCGGAAGAGGTAGAGGCCGCGCCGGATCCCCTCCTCGACACCCTCCGGCATGGCCGGCTGCCGGTGGTTCTCGTTGAGGAGCGTGAGGTAGTAGTAGACGTCCTCCTGCGCCTCGTACATGCGCCGCATCCCGTCCTGCAGGATCACCGCGACCTCGTACCCGAAGGCCGGGTCGTAGGACACGGCGTTGGGAATGGTGGCCGAGAGGAGGTGGGAGTGGCCGTCCTGGTGCTGGAGCCCCTCGCCGTTGAGCGTGGTCCGGCCCGAGGTGCCTCCCAGCAGGAACCCCCGCGAGCGCATGTCCCCGGCGGCGTAGGCCAGGTCTCCGACCCGCTGGAAGCCGAACATCGAGTAGAAGATGTAGAAGGGCACCATCGGCACGCCGTGCACCGAGTAGGAGGTGGCGGCGGCGATCCAGTCGGCCATCGCCCCGGCCTCGTTGATGCCCTCCTGCAGGATCTGCCCCTTCTTGTCCTCCTTGTAGAAGGCCAGCTGGTCGGCGTCCTGGGGCGTGTAGAGCTGCCCGACGTGGCTCCAGATCCCCAGCTGCCGGAACATGCCCTCCATCCCGAAGGTACGCGACTCGTCGGCGACGATGGGGACCACGTGCGGGCCGATGGCCTTGTCCCGGACGAGGATCTGGAGGAACTGCACGAAGGCCATGGTGGTCGAGATGTCGCGGTCTCCGCTTCCCTCCAGCACCCGCGCGAACGCCCGGAGCGGGGGCACCGGCAGCGAGGCCGACTTGCCGCTGCGGCGGGGCCGGTCGCCGCCCAGCTCGGTGCGGCGCGACCTGAGATACTCGAGCTCCTTCGACCCCTCCTCGAACTTCACGTAGGGCAGATCGGCGAGACGGTCGTCCGGAACCGGGATCTGGAAGCGGTCGCGGAAGCGGCGGACGGCCTCCACCGACATCTTCTTCTGCTGGTGGGTGATGTTCTGGGCCTCGCCCGACTCACCCATCCCGTACCCCTTCACGGTCTTGGTCAGGATGAGGGTGGGCTCGCCCTCGTGCTGCATGGCGGCCTGGTAGGCGGCGAACACCTTGAAGGGATCGTGCCCGCCGCGGTTCAGGTTCCAGATGTCCTCGTCGGAGTAGTCGGCCACCATGGCCCGGAGCTCCGGCGTGTTGAAGAAGTGCTCGCGGACGAAGGCCCCGTCCTTCGCCTTGTAGGTCTGGTAGTCGCCGTCGACCGCCTCCATCATCCGGCGCTGCAGCGCGCCGGTCCTGTCGCGGGCGAGCAGGGGATCCCAGTGCCGTCCCCAGATGACCTTGATGACGTTCCAGCCGGCGCCGCGGAACTCGCTCTCCAGCTCCTGGATGATCTTGCCGTTGCCGCGCACCGGCCCGTCGAGCCGCTGGAGGTTGGCGTTCACCACGAAGACCAGGTTGTCGAGCTTCTCGCGCCCGGCCAGGCCGATCGCGCCCATGGACTCCGGCTCGTCCATCTCGCCGTCCCCGGTGAGCGCCCAGACCTTGCGCCCCTGGGTCCTCGCGAGGCCGCGGTCGTCCAGGTACTTCATGAAGCGGGCCTGGTAGATGGCCATCAGGGGACCGAGCCCCATCGACACGGTGGGGAAGTTCCAGAACGCCGGCATGAGCCAGGGGTGCGGGTAGGAGGAGATGCCCTTGCCGTCGACCTCCTGCCGGAAATGGTCCAGCTGGTCCTCGGTGAGGAGGCCGAGGAGGAAGGCGCGGGCGTAGATGCCCGGCGCGGAGTGGCCCTGGATGAAGACCAGGTCGCCGCCCTGCTCCTTCGTGGGCGCGCGCCAGAAGTGGTTGTAGCCGATGTCGTAGAGCATCGCGGCCGAGGCGAAGCTGGCGATGTGCCCCCCCACGTTGGTGTTCCGGTTGGCGCGGAGCACGAGCGCCATGGCGTTCCACCGGATGAAGGGGCGGATGCGCTGCTCGAGCTCGAAGTCACCGGGGAGCGGCGGCTGCCGCTCGACCGGGATGGTGTTCACGTAGGCCGTGTTGGCCGAGAAGGGGAGGTAGGCGCCGGAGCGGCGCGCCCGGCCGATGAGCTGCTCGATGAGCCAGTGGGCGCGGTCAGGACCTTCCCGGGCGAGGACTCCCTCGAGGGCCTCGAGCCACTCGGCGGTCTCCTGCGGGTCCAGATCGGGGGGTCGGTCCATCGAAGCTCCTCGGCGGGGTGTCCGGGGTAGTTAACCGGGACACCCGTCAGGAGCATGGACCAACGTGGGGCGATATCGGATGGGTCAGTAGGTGTACTTGTCGCCGTGGCAGTACTGGCAGTCCCAGGCGAACGGAGCGCCCCAGACCGTCTTCAGACCCGATGCCGGAACGAGGTTGTGGCAGGCCACGGTGCAGGTCTTGGTGGAGGGGTCGTAGGTGGATCCAGCCACGAAGAACGAGATGGTGGTGCCGACGTTGACCGCGTTCAGCCAGGTGTACGTCGTGTCGTTGGCTCGCCAGTAGGGCCTGGTCGGCGTGT
>DAIEMM010000507.1 GCA_027349605.1 Anaeromyxobacteraceae bacterium | reverse complement strand
GGCAGGTCTGGCAGGCGATGAAGTCGACGTGGGCGGCCGCCAGCCCGAGCGCGGAGTGGACCGGGGCGTGCAGGCCGCTGTGGCAGTCGGTGCAGGTGAGGCGACCCTCGTTGTCCACCGGGATGCTGAGGCCCGAGCCCTTGATGGCGCCGTGGCCGCCCGACTCGTGGCAGCCCACGCAGGTCATCTGGACATCGGCGCCGTCGGTGCCCAAGTGGACGTCGATGGCCTGGGTCGGGGTCTTGAGCGCGGAGCCCAGGTCACCCATCTTCACGTTGTCTCCGCCGCCGGCGTTGAAGTGGCAGAAGCCGCAGTTGGTGCGGGCGGGGGCGCCCACGTTGTTGGCGGCGAGGTTCAAGGTCGTCGGGATCTCCCCGGCCGGCGTGGTGGTCGGAGCGCGGCAGTAGTTCTTGCCATCGCTCCACGGGGCTCCGTTCGCGTCCACGTTCGAGCAGATCTGCATGGCGGAGCAGGACGGGAAGCAGGCGTACGGGGTGGATGGCCAGGGCTGGCCGAAGTTGGCCGGGCTCTTCACGTACTTCGAGACCGCCATGTTGGTGTGGCAGACGAGGCAGTCGATGCGTCCGAGGTCCACGTTCGGGTTGGTGTTCCACAGGTACATGGGGCCGGTGTTCAGGGCCGGCGCGCCCGTCACCGGGTCCTTCGTGGGAGGCGAGCTGTAGCTCGGGTGGCACTGCATGCAGCGCGACTCGTTGGACGCGTTCGCCACGCAGAAGTTGTTGATGACGTTCCGCTTGCCGATGGAGTTCGGGGTCGTGTGCCCGACCGAGGTCGAGCTGCCGAGCCAGGTGAAGTGGTTGGTCGAGAGCAGCGCCTTCGCCTCGTCAGCATGGCACTTCACGCAGGCCGCCGTCACCGACGGACCGGTCGCGAAGGTCGTGTAGTCGAGCTGGATGTGCGGCAGGCTCGCGTGGCAGCTCTTGCAGGACGGGGCGATGCCGACGCCCTGCAGGTTGGAGCCGTGGCAGGTGCGGCAGTCGAGCGCGCCGGCGGTTCCGGCGAGCCAGCCGTAGGTGGCTGGCCCGTGGACCGTTCCGCTCGTGTAGTTCGGGTGCCCGGCGGGGTCGTTCACCCCGCGGAACATGGCGAGCACGTACTTGTCGGCCGGCCCCTCCAGGGAGCAGGTGGTGCCGCTGCAGTCGCCCGCGTACATGACGAACGCGTGGGTGGCGGCGTTGATCGGAGCGGCCGTCAGCACCACGGTGGTCCCGTTGGGGAACACGGCGTCGCAGGCGCTGAATCCCTCGCCGCAGTCGATGCCAGTGGGGACGCTGGTGACCCGGCCTCCCTTGATGCCGAACGCGGGGTTCCCGGGTAGCCCTCCGACCGACTGACCATTCTGGACCGTCACCGCGAAGGTGTTCTCTGCCATTCCTTCCGCATCGGTGCTCTTCGCCGCCGAGCCGCTGCCACCCGAGCAGCCTGCCAGGACCAGCGCGCCCGCGAGCGCGATTGCCGTTGAGATGCGACGCATGTGGTGCTCCCCCTCTGCTGTTTGCCCCGCGCGCCGCGCGGGAGGAAAGTTGCGAAGCCGGGGTGCCCGCCCCGGCTTCGCGGTTTGCTACGTACCGACGTGCCGGTGGGAGCCATGAGCAATCCGCGTGCCGGACACCCTCCCCTTCGCCGGCGCCGGTCGGATTTCACCTTGAGTCTAAGGGGGACCGACTTCAGGGTGAAGGCACCCACCGAAGTGTGTAGACCCCCAAGGGTTGGCGCAATCGGTGCGTGGGGCTGTCTCCCGCCCGTTCGCGGTCGACCGGGTGCGGTGAACGCTGAACGTTTCGCTTATCGGGTTAACGCCGTCGATGAACGCTTCGGTGAGCCGGTCCGCTTGAGCGGGGCCCCAAAGAGTGGTCTCCTCCGGCCGGTCGACGATGGTTCCGCCCACTTCCAGTTCCCCTCACCTTCCCTTCCAGCGCCTCGGCTGGAAGCGGGCGCGGCTTCTGGCGCTTGCTCTTGCAGTCGCCCCCCTGACCGTGTCTGGCCCGGCCTGTGCGCCCTCGAGCCCCCCGCCCCCTGGGAGTCCTGGCCCCGCCGGGTCCCCCGGTCCCTCGGGGCCCGGGTCCGCCGTCGCACCGTCCGGTCCCCCGGAGTCCACGCCCCCGGCCCCCACGCTTCCACCTCCGCCGCCGGTCCTGCCCGTCACCGCCGTGGAGGCCCGTCAGGGTTCGACGGTGCTGGCGCTCTCGCCCGGGACCACGGCCGGTCTGGTGGACCCGGCCGCGACCTTCGAGGTCCGCCTGGGCGTTCCCGCCCGCGACGCGCGGCTGGTGCTGCTCGACGCCCGTGACACCATGGTTCCGTCGAGCGCGAACTCCGAGGTCGGCTTCTCGGCTTCCCGTTTCACGCTGACCCCGATGGAGCCGCTCGTGCCCGGCGGCCGCTACGTCCTCCGTCTCGAGGGGCTGGAGAGCCGCCCGGTGAAGTCGGACGGCGGACGCGCCTTCGAGCCGCTGGTGATCCTCCTTCAGGTGACCGGCGAACCGCCTCCGGCACCCCCCAAGAAGGCCAAGAAGAAGCGCGGTCGCTGACCCGTCCAATCGGGGATCGCGGGCCCAACCCCCCGGCGATACACTTTCCCGATGCGCAAGCCCCTCCTGGCCGTCGCCCTCCTCGCCGCCGCCCTCCACGCCTCCGCGCAGGCTCCCGCTCCGCCCCCCGAAGACGCGGCGGCCCCGGGCGCCAGCGAGTGGCCCAGGGCCATCACCCTGGGAACCGGAACCCTCGAGCTGTTCCAGCCGCAGCTCGAGAAGTTCGAGGGCGTCACCCTGGCGGGGCGCAGCGCCGTCTCCTGGACGGAGAAGGAGAAGGCGCCGGTCTTCGGCGTGATCTGGTTCACCACGACGGTGACCGTCGACCGGGACGCCCGCCTCGCGACCGTGCGGACCCTCCACGTGGACAAGGTCCGCTTCCCGAACATCACCCAGCCGGAGGAGCAGCAACTGGCGTCGATCCTGGAGGCCGAGATCCCGAAGTGGGACCTCACCGTCGGCCTCGACGCCATCCAGGCCAGCCTGGCCGTGTCGCAGGCCGAGAAGCGGTCCTCGGAGGGGCTCCGGTCGACGCCCCCCCGGATGTTCTTCTCGAGCCAGCCGGCGGTCCTCCTTCTCTATGCG
This sequence comes from Anaeromyxobacteraceae bacterium, assembly GCA_027349605.1. Taxonomy (GTDB): domain Bacteria; phylum Myxococcota; class Myxococcia; order Myxococcales; family Anaeromyxobacteraceae; genus CAIOAK01. The sequence continues at coordinate 2,096 of DAIEMM010000507.1, read as the reverse complement.
GGCAAGCCGGTCGAGCAGCCGATCCAGGGCACCTCCCTGAAGCGCGCGGTCAACACGCCCATGTTCGTGGTCCTGGACCCGTCCACGCACCGCTGGTACCTGTCCGGCGGAAGGTTCTGGTACGAGGCCCCGGCCGCCGTGGGCCCGTTCACGCCGGTCCCGGGCCCTTCTCCCACGGTGAAGGCTTTACACGACTCCCTTCCGCCCCCGGCCCAGAGGACCGAGGGCGACGCCGCCCAGCAGGCCGCCGAGGAGGCCGTCGAGGAGCCGGCCAGCCCCCCTGCCGTCTTCGTCTCCACGGAGCCGGCCGAGCTCTTCGTGTTCGACGGCCCCCCGAAGTACGTCCCCGTCGGCGACGCCGCCGACCTGCTCTACGCCGAGAACACCCAGCGGGACGTGCTCGTCTACGTGCCCACCAGCGAGACCTTCGTGCTCGCCTCCGGTCGCTGGTTCAAGGCGAAATCGCGGAAGGGCCCGTGGACCTTCGTCCGCCCCGACCAGCTGCCCGCCAGCTTCGCGAAGCTCCCTCCCGACTCGCCGGTGGGCGAGGTCCGGACCTTCGTCGCCGGGACGGACGAGGCGAAGGACGCGCTGGCCGACAGCCAGATCCCGCAGACCACCGCGGTGATGCGCGACCAGCCGTTCCAGGTCACCTACGACGGGGAGCCCAGGTTCAAGGCCATCGAGGGAACCCAGCTGGCCTTCGCCGTCAACACGCCGGCCTCGGTCATCCGGGACGCGGGACGGTACTGGGCCTGCGAGCAGGCGGTCTGGTACGTGGCGCCCACGCCGACTGGTCCATTGGCGGTGAGCGACCGGCGACCGCCCGACATCGACCAGGTTCCGCCCAGCGCGCCGGTCTACAACACCCGGTTCGTCTACGTGTACCAGTCGACGCCGGAGGTGGTGTACGTCGGCTACACGCCCGGCTACCTCGGGATGTACCCGTATTACGGCACCGTGGTCTACGGCACCGGCTACGTCTATCCGCCCTACATCGGACCCACGGTGTACTACCCCCGGCCGCTGACCTACGGCTGCAGCGTGGTCTACGACCCCTGGGTCGGGTTCGGGTTCGGCTTCGGGTACGCCTCACCGTTCTTCTACTCGGGCATGCGCTTCGGACCGGCCTACGGGCCGGGCTGGTGGGGACCGCCCGGATACCGCCCCTTCCCGCCTCCCTATCCCGGCGGCTGGTACCGGCCGCCTCCGGGCTACCGGCCTCCCTACGCTGGATGGGGATACCGTCCCCCGCCTCCCGGCTACCGCCCGCCCCCGGGCGGGATTCCGGCCGGCGGAGGCGCTCGCCCTCCCCCTCCGCGCCCACCCGCTGGCGGAGGCTGGAACAGCAACCTCTACGCGCGCCCGGAGAACCGCTCCCGGAACGCCGCCCGGGCGCCGGCCCAGCAGGCCATCTCCAGCCGTCCCGCGCCGCGCCCCACGAACGGCCTCAACAACGTCTACGCGGACAGGAAGGGGAACGTCTACCGGCAGAACCCGGGAGGGTCCTGGGAGCGCAACACGCCCCAGGGGTGGAAGCCCCAGCCCGGGGCCGGCGCGGCCCAGGCGCGCCCGCCGCAGGGCCAGCAGCCCGCCGCACGGCCCTCCGGCCAGCAGCCCACGGCCCGCCCCTCCGGCACCCCGCCCCAGCAGCCGGGACGCACGGCCCCCCGCCCCTCCTATCAGGGCGCTCCGGCCGGGCTGGGGCGCGATGCCGCCGTCCGCCAGCGAACCGCCGCCCCACCGTCCCGATCGGCCCCGCCCGCGCCCTCCAGAGGAGGAGGCGGCGGTGCGGGGGGCCACGGCGGTGGCGCGAGCCAGGGCGGGGGTGGCGGCCGGGGACGCTAGCCAGGCCAGCGCTCGAGTCCCAGCAGCACCGGCAGCACGGGGAGGTCGGCCTCGCAGAAGTCGAAGGTCGCGAGCCGGCCGGGCTCCGCCCATTCCATGGCGGCCGCGCCGACGAGGCGCGGCTCGCTCCCGGGCTCGAGCACGCAGGCGTAGAACGCGAGCTCGACCTCCAGGTCCGGATAGCGGTGGGTCGTCCGGGCGAGCAGCGCGCCCACCGAGACGGCGCAGTCGAGCTCCTCGCGGATCTC
>DAIEMM010000491.1 GCA_027349605.1 Anaeromyxobacteraceae bacterium | reverse complement strand
GCGTACGTCGCTCCGGGAGCGATCGTGATGCCAGGCTACGTCAACGTCGGCGCCTACGTCGACACGGGCTCGATGGTCGACACCTGGGCCACGGTGGGCTCCTGCGCGCAGGTGGGGGAGAACGTGCACCTGGCCGGCGGTGTGGGCATCGGCGGCGTGCTCGAGCCGCCCGGAGCCCGCCCCAACATCGTCGAGGACGACTGCTTCATCGGGAGCCGCTGCATCCTCGTGGAGGGGGTGCTGGTCGAGGAGGGCGCGGTGCTGGGCGCGAACGTGGTCATCACCGGCTCCACGCCCATCATCGACGTCACCGGCTCTCGGGAGGTGGTCCTGAAGCAGCGGGTCCCGGCCCGCTCGGTGGTCATCCCCGGCACGCGGCCCAAGCGGTACCCGGCCGGCACCTACCAGATCCCCTGTGCCCTCATCGTGGGGCGGCGCAGCGAGGCCACCGACAAGAAGGTCTCGCTCAACGACGCGCTCCGGGAGTTCGAGGTCTCGGTGTGACCCCGCCGCTCGCCGAGGCGCTCGCCGCGCGCACAGAGGCGCTCTGCGCCGTACCGTCCCCCATCGGCGAGGAGAAGCCGCTCTGCGACGCGCTCGAGGCCTGGGCGCGGGGGCGGTTCGCGCGGGTGCGTCGGGTGGAGAACTCTCTCGTGGTCCGGGTCGACCCGGAGGCGGGAGCGGCCGGGCGACCCCTGGTGGTGCTGTGCGGCCACCTCGACACCGTGCCGGTGCACGCGGAGGACCGCGGCCCGCCGCGGCGCGAGGGAGGGCGCATCGTCGCGCCCGGCTCGTCCGACATGAAGTCCGGCCTGGCGGTGGCCATGGAGCTCGCCGAGCGGCTGCCCCGGGAGGCCCGCATCGCCGACCTGGCGCTGGTCCTCTACTCCCGCGAGGAGGGGCCCTACCTCGAGAACGAGCTCGGGCCGGTGCTCGAGCGCTCGCCGGAGCTCCGCGGCACCGCGCTCGCCATCTGCCTCGAGCCCACCGACGGCCGGCTGGCGCTGGGATGCGTGGGCTCCCTGCACGCCACCCTCACCTTCACCGGCCGTGCGGCCCACTCGGCGCGCCCGTGGCAGGGGGAGAACGCCGTGCACCGGGCCGGGGCGCTGCTGGCGGAGCTCGCCTCCCGGGCGCCGCGCGACACGACCTCGGGGGGACTGCCCTTCCGGGAGGTCATGTCGGTGACGCGCATCGAGGGAGGCCGGGCCCGCAACGTCGTTCCCGACCGCTGCACGCTGAACCTGAACTTCCGCTTCGCGCACGGCCGGTCCGTGGAGGACGCGGTCCAGGAGGTGGAGGAGCTCTGCCGCCGGTTCGGGGCCAGCGCGGACGTCACCGACCGGGCGCCGTCCTGTCCGGCCTTCGTCGAGCATCCGCTGGTGGCGCGGCTTCGAGACCGCGCCGGTCTCGCGGTCGAGCCCAAGCAGGCCTGGACCGACGTGGCCCGCCTGGCGTCGGCGGGCATCCCGGCGGTGAACTTCGGGCCGGGAGCCACGGCCCAGGCGCACCAGCGCGGCGAGTGGGTGGAGGTGGCCGCGATCGAGGCCGCCTGGCGCGCGCTGGAACGTTTCCTGATCGCCTGAGCCGGCCCCCGGTCCGATCCGCTTGACCCGCCGCCGCGCCTCGTTACATCGACGCATGTCTATATGTCGATGGATCGAGCGAGCGAACGGCTGGTCCGGACCGCCAGGGCCCTGGGGGATCCCACCCGGCTCGAGCTGCTGCGCCGGATCGCGGCGGCGGGCGAGATCTGCTGCCGGGACCTGGTGACCCTCTTCCCGGTCTCCCAGGCGACCGTCTCGCACCACCTCAAGATCCTGGCCGACGCCGGGCTGGTCGCGGTGCGGCGCGAGGGGCAATTCGGCTGGTACAGCCTGCGCGCCTCGGCCGTCGCGCAGCACACGGCGCTTCTCGGGAAGGCGCTGTCGCCGCGGCGCCGGAGCGGGGCGCGGTGAAGCATGTTGTCCCGTCTCCCACCACCCGGGTGTCTCCAGCGGAGACACCCTCCAACGCAGCAAGACCCACACAGGAGAAGCAGCACATGAACCGCATGACCCGCATCGCAGCGCTGGCCCTTGCCATCGCCCCGGCCCTGGCCTTCGGCCAGGCAGCCACCTGGAACATCGACGGATCGCACACCCGCACCGGCTTCAGCGTGAAGCACCTCGTCATCTCCGACGTGAAGGGCGAGTTCGCGAAGACCGAGGGCAAGGCCCGGATCGACGAGGGCGACCTCTCGAAGTCGAGCATCGAGGTGACCATCGACGCGGCCTCGGTCGACACCCGCGACGCGAAGCGCGATGCCCACCTCAAGTCGGTCGACTTCTTCGACGTGGCCAGGTTCCCGACCATCACCTTCAAGTCGACGAAGATCGAGGCCGGCAAGGACGGCAACCTCACCGTGACCGGGGACCTCACCATGCACGGCGTCACGAAGCCCGTCACCCTGGAGGGATCGATCACCAAGGCCATCACCGATCCTTGGGGCAACAACCGCCGGGGGGCCTCCTTCACCGGCAAGCTCGACCGCAAGGCCTGGGGCATCAGCTGGGGCAAGCTGACCGACGTCGGCGCCGTGGCAGGCGACGAGGTCAAGCTCGACATCCAGGCCGAGCTCGTGAAGGAGCAGCAGAAGAAGTAGCCAGGGTGGACGCCGGGTCCGCGCCGCGCCCTCCACGGGCGGTGCGGGCCCCGTCGATGGGCGTGCGGCGGCGGGTACGGAGGTTGCTCCGGATCGCCGCCGCATGCATTCCGGAACCTGGAAGACCGAAGGCCCGCGCGAGCGGATGCTCGCGTCGGGACCCGCCACGCTCTCCGACGCGGAGCTGGTCGCGCTCGTGCTCGGCACCGGGACCGGGCACCTGTCGGCGCGGGCCGCGGCGCTGGCGCTGGTGGAGCGGTCGCCGGTGCCCGAGCTGGCCTGGTCGCCCCCGGAGGTCCTCGCCATCCATCCCGGCGTCGGGCCGGCGCGCGCCGCGGCACTCGCGGCGGCCTTCGAACTCGGACGCCGTGGGGCCTGGGCCCCTCCGCGCCGGGGGGAGCGCGTCCTCGAGCCCGCGCGCGTGGCGGAGCTCATGCGCCATGCCGCCCACGCCGAGCGGGAGTGCTTCCACGTCGTCCTGCTCGACGTCCGGGGGAGGCTGCTCCGCGCCGAGCGGGTGGCCGAGGGGTCGCTCACCCAGTGCCCCGTCTCGCCTCGGGACGCGCTCCGTCCAGCCGTGCGGGTGGGCGCGCACGGGGTGATCTTCGTGCACAACCACCCGTCGGGCGATCCGTCGCCCTCCGCGGAGGACGCCGACCTCACCGAACGGCTGCGCGCCGCGGCGGAGCTGGTGGGGGTGGCGGCCCGCGATCACGTCATCGTGGCGGCCGGCGGCTACTTCAGCTTCGTCGAGGCGGGGAGGTGGAGGCGGTGAAGGGGTTGCCGGCCAGGGCCAGCGCAGGTAATACTCTTACTAGTAAGAGTAAGATGAGGCTCGACATGCGCATCACGAGCAAGGGGCAGGTCACGATTCCCCAGGAAATTCGGGAGAAGGCCGGGTTGCTCCCGGGAACCGAGGTGGAGTTCGAGCTCGATGCGGGGATGGTCCACATCCGAAAGGTCGAGCAGCCGATCGCACCGGGACGCGGCGCCCGGATCGTCGCCCGTCTCGCAGGAAGCGCGACGGTCAAGATGACGACCGACGAGATCATGGCGCTGATGCGCGGTGAGCGGTGACGGTCCTCGTCGACAGCAACGTCCTCATCGACGTTGCGGAGGCAGACCCGGTCTGGGGAGAGTGGTCCCGCCGCGCTCTCGACCGGGCCGGCGCCTCCGAGCCCCTGGTCGTGAACCCGATCATCTACGCCGAGGTCTCGGTCGCGTTCGAGCGCATCGAGGAGGTCGAAGCGGTCCTCCCCACCGCCAGCTTCAAGCGCGAGCAGATTCCATTCGAGGCTGCGTTCCTCGCAGGGAAGGCCTACCTGGCCTACCGCCGTCGTGGAGGGGCGAGCGGCTCGCCTCTCCACGGCTTCTCCGTCGGCGCCCACGCGGTGGTGGCTGGCCACCGCCTGCTCACCCGCGACGCACGTCTCTACAGGACGTACTTCCCCCGCCTGGAGATCATCGCGCCCGACGATGCGTGACGGCGCCACCCGGGGAGTACGGGCGGCGCCGCCATGGTCCTGCCTAGAACGGGATGTCGTCGGCGCCGGGGCCGCCCGGCCCTTCCTCGAACCCGCCCGGAGGCCCACCGCCCTCGTCCGGAGCGCTCGGGCCACGCTGCCCGCCACCGGCACCACCCGCGCCGCGCGCGCCGCCGGCGCCGCCGCCGAGGAACCGGACCGAATCGGCCACGATCTTCACGCGCGACCGCTCCTGCCCCGACGTCTTGTCCTGCCACTTGTCGGTCTTGAGCCGCCCCTCGACGTAGACCTGCCGGCCCTTGGCCAGGTACTCGCCGACCTGCTCGGCCTGCTTGCCCCAGACCTCGACGTCATGCCACTCGGTCTCCTCCTTCTTCTGGCCCGACGCCTTGTCGGTCCACGAGCGGGAGGTGGCGATGCGCAGGTTGGCGACCGCCTGGCCGCCGGAGGTGTAGCGGACCTCGGGATCCTTGCCGAGGTTCCCGATGAGGATGACCTTGTTGACCATGGCGAAACCCTTCCATTTCGTCGCCTGGCTGCGAGCGGATTGTTCGAGCGGGACGATGCGAAAGGCAACGTAGCAAGGGGATCTGACACGAATTCGGGCCGGGGCGCACGCCCGGGTTGAGGGATTTCCGTAGTGGTTGATCGGGCTTGGGCGATGCTGGCAGGAGATTCGCGGGGTTGACGAAGGGCAGTGATCGGCCGCCGGAGAGGGCTGCCCGTTCGTGTTCGCGAAGATCGACAGG
>DAIEMM010000468.1 GCA_027349605.1 Anaeromyxobacteraceae bacterium | reverse complement strand
GCACGCGGAGAAGTACCTCCCGGTGACGCCCCGCAGCGACGGCTCGGTCGCCACGTGCAGGGTGGTCCTCGCTCCCCTCTCCGGCGAGGCGAGGAAGGGGGCCCCGAGCGCCACCAGCTTGCCGAAGAAGCCCGGGTGATCGCGACCGAACCCGCTGGCGACGGCCCCGGGGTGGAGCGCGTTGGCCGTGATCCGGCTGCCGGACAGCCGCCGCGCCAGCTCGCGCGTGAAGAGCACGTTGGCCAGCTTCGACTGCGCGTAGGCCTTCCACATCCCGTACCTGCGCTCCCCCTGCAGGTCCTCGAAGTCGATCGCGCCCCGCTCGTGGGCCACCGAGGAGACGTTCACGATGCGTGCGCCGGGCGCCCCCTCGAGCAGGGGCAGGAGCTCGAGCGTGAGCAGGAAGTAGGCGAGGTGGTTCAGGGCGAGCGTCATCTCCACCCCGTCCGCGGAGACCCGGCGCTCGGCGAAGATGGCGCCGGCGTTGTTCACGAGCAGGTCGACCCGCCCGGTCCGCTCCCGGACCGCGGCGGCCAGCCCGGCCACCTCGTCGCGGGACGACAGGTCGGCGACGAGGACCTCCACGGTGGCTCCGGTGGCGTCCCGGATCTCCCGGGCGGCCGCCTCGCCGCGCCCGGTGTCGCGGGCCACGAGCAGGGTCCGGGCGCCCATCCGCGCGAATTCCCTGGCCGTCACCCGGCCGATCCCGTTCGTCGCGCCGGTGACCAGGGCCACCCGGCCGTCCAGCGTTCGCCTCATCGACCCTCCGTTGGCCGTCGGCCGGCGTCTTCCACCTAATCGGCTCACCTCGGAACGGCACGGGCCGCCCCGTGAGTTTAAGATATCGGCATGTCCGAGAGGGGGCGCCCCGATGGCGACGCAGATACCGTCACCCGGACCCGGTCGGATCCGAAGACGCGTCCGCCCCCCATGTACAAGGTGCTGTTGCACAACGACGACTACACGACCATGGAATTCGTCGTGCACGTGCTCGAGAACGTTTTCAGCCACCCCTCGCCGGTGGCCATGAAGATCATGCTCTCCATCCACCATCGCGGCGTGGGTGTCGCCGGGGTATTCCCCTACGAGATCGCCGAGACCAAGGCGACGAAGGTCATGGAACTGGCTCGCGAGGCCGAGTACCCCCTCCTCTGTACGGTCGAACCCGAGTAGCAGGAGCATCGATGGTCACGGTAACGAAGGAACTGCAGGCAACCCTCCAGAGCGCGGTGGCCGACGCCCGGCGCCGGCGCCACGAGTACGTCACCCTGGAGCATCTGCTCCACGCCATGGCCCGGGACAAGATCGCCTCCGAGGTCCTGGCCGCGTGCGGGGCCGACATCGCCGAGCTCGAGAAGGAGCTCGAGGACTACCTCGACCGGACGCTGGAGGCCCGCACCGGCAGCGGCGAGCCCGAGCAGACCGCCGCCTTCCAGCGCGTGCTGCAGCGCGCCGCCTGGCACGTGCAGGGGGCCGGGCGCACCGAGCTGAACGCCGGCGACGTGCTGGTGGCCATCACCCGGGAGCGCGGCTCCCACGCGGTCTTCCTCCTCGACAAGCAGGGCGTCCGTCGCCTCGACATCCTCTCCTACATCTCGCACGGAGTGGCCAAGGAGAAGGAGGGCAACGAGGAGGAGGAGTCCCAGCCCGAGCAGCAGGAGGAGGCCGCTCCACGCACCGTGAAGGACCCCTTCCGCGCCTTCTGCACCAACCTGGTGGAGAAGGCCGCCCGCGGCGAGATCGACCCGCTCATCGGCCGGCGTCCGGAGCTGGAACGCACCGTCCAGGTGCTCTGCCGGCGCCGGAAGAACAATCCCGTCTACGTGGGCGACCCCGGCGTGGGCAAGACCGCCATCGCCGAGGGGCTCGCCCTCGCCATCCACGAGAAGCGGGTCCCCGAGGTGCTCGAGAAGGCCTCGGTCTGGTCGCTCGACATGGGGGCGCTCCTGGCCGGGACCAAGTTCCGGGGCGAGTTCGAGCAGCGGCTCAAGGGCGTCATCGCCGGGGTGAAGAAGATCCCGCACGCCATCCTCTTCATCGACGAGATCCACACCATCGTCGGCGCCGGGGCCACCACCGGCAGCTCCATGGACGCCTCCAACCTGCTCAAGCCGGCGCTGGCCTCGGGCGACCTGCGGTGCATCGGCTCGACCACCTTCGAGGACTACAAGCAGACCTTCGAGAAGGACCACGCTCTGGCGCGCCGCTTCAAGAAGATCGAGGTCCACGAGCCCACCCTGGAGGAGACCGTGAAGATCCTCCGGGGCCTCAAGCCCGCCTACGAGGGGCACCACGGCGTGGTGTACTCCGACAAGGCGCTGCGGGCCGCCGCCGAGCTCTCGGCCAAGCACATCAACGACCGCCGCCTCCCCGACAAGGCCATCGACGTGCTCGACGAGGCCGGCGCCGCCGACCGGATGCGCCCCGAGGAGAAGCGCCGCCACCGGGTCCTGTCGCGCGACGTGGAGCGTGTGGTCGCCCGCATGGCCAAGATCCCCGAGCGCACCGTGTCGGCCGACGACCAGGCCGCGCTGGCGGCGCTCGAGCCCGAGCTGAAGAAGGTCATCTACGGGCAGGACAAGGCCATCGACGCCATCGCCTCGGCCATCAAGCTCTCCCGCTCCGGCCTGGGCGCGCCCGAGAAGCCCATCGGCGCCTTCCTCTTCTCCGGTCCCACCGGAGTGGGCAAGACCGAGCTGGCGAAGCAGCTGGCGCGCATCATGGGCGTCGAGTTCCTGCGCTTCGACATGACCGAGTACCAGGAGAAGCACACCGTCTCCCGGCTCATCGGCGCTCCCCCGGGCTACGTGGGATTCGACCAGGGCGGGCTGCTCACCGACGCCATCCGGCGCACGCCCTACGCGGTCCTGCTCCTCGACGAGATCGAGAAGGCCCACCCCGACATCTACAACATCCTCCTCCAGGTGATGGACCACGCCACGCTCACCGACAACAGCGGGCGCAAGGCCGACTTCCGGCACATCGTGCTGGTCATGACGACCAACGCGGGGGCGCAGGAGCTCTCCAGCCGGTCGCTGGGCTTCTCCTCCGGCGAGGGCTCGAAGGGCAACGCCCGCAACGCCATCGAGCGCACCTTCAGCCCCGAGTTCCGCAACCGCCTCGACGCCTGGGTCTCCTTCGAGTCGCTGCCCCCCGAGGTCATCGGCAAGGTGGTCGACAAGCTGGTGGCCGAGCTGGCGATCCAGCTCGAGCCGAAGAAGGTGGCGCTCGAGCTCACCCCGGCCGGCCGGGCCTGGCTCGCCGAGCACGGCTTCGACCGGCTCATGGGGGCGCGCCCCATGGGGCGCATCATCCAGAAGAAGGTGAAGGAGCCGCTGGCCGAGAAGATCCTCTTCGGCGAGCTCAAGGAGGGCGGCCACGTCACCATCGACGCCGCCGAGGACCAGATCCGCCTCGTGGTGAAGCCGGCCGTCGCCGCCGATCCGGTCGCGTAGCGGGCGACGCCCCACCGAGGGCCGGCGCCTGGGGGAACCTCGTCTCCGCGCCGCTGGTCCTCGCTCTCCGGGGTCGGCGGGGTCGCGGCAACTGGGCGGAGCATCCGCCACGGGGCCGCGACGACAGGGGCCTTCCATTCAGTCGCTGCGGAGGCGGCGCACGACGAGGACCCCCGGGCGCCTGTCGGAGGGGCGTGCCGCGCCCAGTTCGTCGTTCGCGGTCGCCAGCGAGCACGCCCGGAACGTCTCCGGCCCCGCCCGTCGCCAGCCGGCGGGGGTCGCGCCGCGACGAGCTGCCCGCAGGGCGCGTCGAGCCCCGGGCCCGTCAGGGCCCGGGCTCCTCGGCGCCATGCGACCGACGAGCAACCGTCGCCCGAGGACGGCTGCTCGGAGCGGCGCGATCCACCCGCCGGCGGCATCCATGGACGGGCCCCGAAGGCGCTCCGGAGGCGTGATAGAGGTGGCGCGTGCTCCCGCTCCCGGTCGACGCGATCCTCCCCGACGTCGTGGCCGCCCTGCGCCGCGGCAGGTCGCTCGTGGTCGAGGCCCCTCCCGGCGCCGGAAAGACCACCCGGATTCCCCGCGCCCTCCTCGAGGCCGGGCTGGCCGGCGACGGCGAGGTGGTGGTCCTCGAGCCGCGGCGGCTCGCAGCCCGCATGGCGGCCCGCAGGGTCGCCGAGGAGATGGGGGAGCGTCCCGGCGAGACGGTCGGGTGGCAGGTGCGCTTCGAGGAGGTGTCCGGACCGCGGACCCGTCTCCGCTACGTCACCGAGGGGCTGCTCACCCGGAGGCTGGTGGCCGAGCCCGGGCTGCCCGGAGTCGGCGCGGTCGTGCTCGACGAGTTCCACGAGCGCCACCTGCAGGGTGACCTCGCGCTGGCGCTCCTCCGCCGCCTGCAGGAGACCACCCGCCCCGACCTCCGGCTGGTGGTCATGTCGGCCACGCTGGACGCCTGACCGGTGGCGCGCTTCC
>DAIEMM010000427.1 GCA_027349605.1 Anaeromyxobacteraceae bacterium | reverse complement strand
CAGATCGCCTACTCCACCGACGGCAGGCTCATCGGAAGCCATCCGTGGGGCGAGATGGCGCCCTTCTCCCAGCCGAGGGTGGTCTCGGCGCCGTCCGGCCGGGAGTCCCAGTACGCGGTCGTTCGCCCCATCGCCAACGTGGAGCGATGTGCCTCGTGCCACGGCCGGGAGTCCCGGATCAACGGCTGGGTCGACCTCCGCTTCACCCGATCCCTGGCTCTCGCCGCGCAGGGGGAGCTGGCCCGAACCCTCGGCATCAGCACGGGAGTCGCCCTCCTCATCCTGCTCGCCATCGCCTGGTGGCTCATCGGGCGCGAGGCGGTGACCCCGCTCAAGCGCCTGGTCGCGGCCATGGCTCGCGCCGAATCGGGCGACCTGACCGTGCGCGCCGACGAGGGCCGCCCCGACGAGTTGGGGACGGCGGCGCGCGGCTTCGACGACACGCTGGCAGCCCTGCGGCGCAGCCAGGCGGAGCTCGAGGCCTTCTACCGGGAGCGGATGGTCCGTGCCGACCGGTTCGCGACCGTCGGCGAGATGGCGACGGGCCTGGCCCACGAGATCAAGAACCCCCTGGCGGGGCTCTCCGGGGCCCTCGAGCTCCTCGCGGAGGACCTGAGCGGCAATCCCCGTCAGGCCGACGTGGTGGGCGAGATGCGCCACCAGGTGGCCCGGCTGACCCACACCATGGAGAGCCTCCTCTCCTTCGCCCGCCCGGCCAAGGCGCGCCTGCGCGCGACCGACCTGAACGCCACCCTGGAGAACGTGCTCTTCCTGGTCCGTCAGCAGCGGAGGCTGGCCGCGGTGCACGTCGAGGCCGACCTGGGCGACGTGCCGCAGGTCCTCGCCGACCCGAGCCAGCTGGAGCAGGTCTTCCTGAACATCTGCCTCAATGCCTGCCAGGCCATGGGAACCGGGGGCGGCCGGCTCACCGTCCGATCCCGGCTGACGGATGGGCGGGTCGGCGTGGACGTCGAGGACACCGGCCCGGGCATCCCGGACAGCGTCCGTCCCAACCTCTTCAAGCCGTTCTTCACCACCAAGCGGGAGGGGAACGGGCTGGGGCTCGCCATCTCGGCCCGCATCGTCGCCGAGCACGGCGGCAACATCGGCTACCGTTGCCCGCCCGGTGGAGGCACCGTCTTCACCGTCGCGCTCCAGCCGGTGAAGTCCGCCCCGGAACGCGCCGAGGAGATGACCGCATGACGAACTCGCCCGCCCGCATCCTGGTCGTCGACGACGAGAAGCTCATTCGCTGGTCGGTGGGGGAGAGGCTCCAGCGCGGTGGCTACGAGGTCCTGTCCGCCGAGTCGGGCGAGGAGGCCCTGGAGATCCTGGGAGCCCAGTCGCCCGACCTGATCCTCCTCGACGTCCGGCTGCCCGGCATCGACGGGCTCGCCACCTTGCAGCGGGCGCTGGCGCTGGCCCCCGAGCTCGCGGTGCTGATGATGTCGGCGCACAGCACGGTGGACATCGCGGTGGAAGCCATGAAGCACGGTGCCATCGACTTCCTGGTGAAGCCGTTCCCCTTCCAGGCGCTCGACGCGGCCGTGGAGCGGGCGCTCGTCAGCGCGCGGACCCGCAGGCAGATCCAGGCGCTCACCCAGGAGCGGCGCGGAGGAGGCGAGGCCCTGGCCGCGCTGGTGGGAGGGTCGGCGGCCATGGAGCAGGTGCGCGCGGTCGTGTCGCGCCTCTCCGGCAGCGACTCCACGACCGTGCTCGTCGAGGGCGAGAGCGGCGCCGGCAAGGAGGTGCTGGCCCGCGCGGTCCATTTCTCGAGCGGACGCGCCGAGCGTCCATTCCTGCAGGTGAACTGCGCGGCGCTGCCCGAGCACCTCCTGGAGAGCGAGCTCTTCGGACACGAGCGGGGATCCTTCACCGACGCCCACGCCCAGAAGCGCGGCCTCTTCGAGAGCGCGGAGGGCGGCACGGTGATGCTCGACGAGATCGGCGACCTCCACCCGGGCGGGCAGGCCAAGCTGCTGCGGCTGCTGGAGAACAAGACCTTCCGGCGGGTGGGCGGGGTCACCGAGCTGCGTGCGGACGTGAGGGTGCTCGCCGCCACCAACGTGAACCTGGAGGAGCGGGTCTCCGAGGGGCGGTTCCGCGCCGACCTCTTCTTCCGCCTCAACGTGGTGCGCATCGTGATGCCGGCGCTCCGGGAGCACCCGGACGACGTGCCCACGCTCTGCGCCCACTTCATCGCCCGGTTCAACCAGGAGATGAAGCGGCAGGTGAAGGGCGTGAACGCCAACGCGATGCAGCTCCTCCAGGCCTACCGCTGGCCCGGGAACGTCCGGGAGCTGCGCAACGTCATCGAGAGGGCCTTCATCCTCCACGCCGGCGCGGAGGAGCTCCGGCCCGAGCACCTCCCCCCGGAGCTTCGCGGCGCGGCGTCGGCATCCGCGGCGGCGCGCCGGCCGGAGAGGCACGCGGCGGTCCCGCCGGACGGGCTCGTGCTGGAGGACGCGGAGCGAAAGCTCATCCTGGAAGCGCTCGATCGGGCCAGCGGCAACCAATCGCGGGCAGCGCGCCTCCTGGGGATCAGCCGCGACACCCTCCGCTACCGCCTGAAGAAGCACAACATGGGCTAGGGCCCGTCCGCCCGTTCAGCCGTTCGCGGCCAGAGGGGCCAGTGCCGCCCGGAGCTTGCCTCGGGCGCGGATCTCGAGTTGCCGGGCCCGCTCGCGCGAGAAGCCCAGGCGGGCTCCGAGATCCTGGAGGTCGTCGGTCGCCGCCATGCGGTCCACCGGGGCGCCCCGGTCGTCGAGGTCCTCGTCGGGGCCGGAGCGGGCCAGTTCTCGGCGGGTGCGCGCGAGCGAGAAGAAGAGCCGGCGCTGGGCCTGCGTCGTGCCCATCTTCACGACCGACCAGGACTGGAGGATGTGGGCCTGGATGTGGGCGCGGATCCACCACGATGCGTAGGTGATGAGGCGGATGCCCTGGTCCGGGTCGAACTTCGTCACCGCCTTCAGGAGGCCCAGGTTTCCCTCCTGGATCAGGTCGGGGAGCCGGAGGCGGTAGCCCCGGTAGCCGGAAGCGACCCTCACGACGAAGCGAAGGCTCGCCGTGACGAGTGCGTGGGCGGCACGCGTATCCCCGTGGTCCCGGTAGGCCCGCGCGAGGACCTGCTCCTCCTCGACGGACAGGGCGGCATGCCGTCTCACGTCGTCGAGATAGGTGGTCAGGTCGTCGAACACGACGATTGACTCGAGCGACCGGGATGCCACCCCGACGGTCGGGAAAATCCGGAGCCCAAACAGGTATATGCCCGAAATGCGGCACATGTTTTGGTCCTCGAGTGTTACCCTTTTTACCGATGGATCGACGCGGGACTCCCTGAATGGGGCAATTCCCCCACCGACCAGACCCGTCGGGGCGGCGGCCTGGGTCGTGACCCATGTGGGTTGCCGCAACCTCTTGCGAAGATCGACGTCGCGACGCATCGTTAAGAAACGTATCGGCCATGAGCGAACTCCGCCCGACCCCCACATCCGCCGATCCCCGCGCAGAGCCCGACGAGAAGGCGAGCCACCTCGCGTTCGTGGCGCACGAGATCCGCAACCCGCTCTCCACGGCGCTGTGGAGCGTCGAGTTGCTCGCCCGGATGACCGCGGAGGAGCGCGGCGGACCGCGCGGCGAGAAGCTCTCCCGGATGTCGCTCCGCGCGCTGACCCGGCTGCGGCGCCTGGTCGAGGACCACCTCCTCGCCGCCCGCCTCGACGTCGGGGGCATCCCGCTCGAACTCGAGGAGATTCCGGCCCGGGAGATGTTCCCGGGAGCCGCGGCCATCGGGGCGGGCTCCCTCGAGCTGGAGCTCGAGGCAGGGCTCTCCGTGGTGGCCGACCCGTCGCTCGCCCGCCGGGTCGTGGAGGCGGCGCTCCTGGCGGCGGCCCGGGGCGGGGCAGACGTCCGGGTCACCGGGACGCGCAAGGGGAAGGTGGCGCACTTCCGCATCGAAGGTGCACCGGGCACGGCCGAGGACCTCGCCGACCCGCGGCGAGGCGATCCCGGC
>DAIEMM010000426.1 GCA_027349605.1 Anaeromyxobacteraceae bacterium | reverse complement strand
AGGCCTCGGTCCTCCTCGTGGACGACGAGCGCTTCGCCCGCACCCTCTACGCCGACTACCTCCGGGCGGCCGGCTATGAGGTCGAGGTGGCGGAGGATGCCCGGGCGGCGGTCCGCATCCTCGAGGCCCGGCGCTTCGACGTCCTCCTCACCGACATCGTGATGCCCGGCGGCGACGGCCTGCAGCTGCTGGCGGACGCCAAGCGGCTCGACCCGGACGTCCAGGTGGTCGTCATCACCGCACTCGACCGGGTGGACCCCGCCGTCCGCGCCATGCGCGCCGGCGCCTCCGACTACCTGGTGAAACCGGTCACGCCCGAGGCGCTGCAGCTCTCGGTGCAGCGGTCGCTCTCGACGCGCGCCCTCCTGGCGGAGAACTCCGCGCTCCGGGGACACGTCAACCTCTTCGAGACCTGCCAGCGCATCACCGGCACGCTGGAGCGGGACAAGGTGGTCCCGCTGGCCCTCCCGGCGCTCGCCACCGAGTGTGGCGCGCTGGGCGCCGCGCTCCTCGAGCGGGAGGGCGCGGATGCCTGGCGCCTGTCCGGCGTCCACGGGATCACCCCGGAGGTGGCGGGGGAGATCCTCGCGCCCGCCCTGCCCCGCCTGTCGGACCTGGTCCTCGACGCCACGCTCCTGCTCGACCTTCCTGCCGCGGGCGACCAGCCCCCGTCGCGCTGCCTCTGCCTGCCGGTCTCCGACGGGCCGGAGATCCTGGGCGCGGTGTGCCTGCTCATCCCCGGCGCGCTCGACGCCGAGCGCGCCGGAAGGGCCGCCTTCATCTGCCGCCACCTGGGGACGGCGCTCCGGGCCCTCGGGCGGCTCTCCCACGTCGAGCAACTCGCCTACGTGGACGACGTCACGCTTCTCTACAACAACCGCTTCCTCGACGTGGCCCTCGACCGGGAGCTGTCCGGCGGCCGGGCCTTCACCCTCCTCTTCATGGACCTCGACCGCTTCAAGAGCGTGAACGACCGTCACGGGCACCTCATGGGCTCAGCCTTGCTGGGCGAGTTCGGCCGGGTGCTCCGCTCCTGCGTGCGCGACGAGGACGTCCTCGTGCGCTACGGAGGCGACGAGTTCGTGGCGCTGCTGGCCGGCGTCGACTCGGGAGGGGGCCTCAAGGTGGCGGAGCGCATCCGCCGCGCCGTGGAGGACCGGCGTTTCCTCTCGCGGGAAGGCCTGTCGGTCCGCCTCACCGTCTCCATCGGCCTGGCCAGCCACCCGGAGCACGCGCCCAGCAAGGCGCTGCTCCTCGATCTGGCCGACCGGGCCATGTACCGGGGCAAGGAGACCACCCGCAACGTGGTCTACATCGCGACGGCCGAGCCGCCGGTTTCCCGCTGAGGCGCCCGGTGCCGACGAACCTCACCGCCGCGGCCCTGCTCGACGAGGCGCAGGACGCCCTCGAGGCCGGGGACGCGGAGCGGGCGCTCGACCTGGCCATCGAGGGGGCCCGGCTGGCCGGGCGGGGCGACGACGACGAGCTGCAGGCACGCCTGGCCTTCGTCGAGGGGCAGGCTCGCCTCGCCCTGGGCGACTCGCGCGCCGCCCTGGAACGGATCGCCGTGGCCGTCCGGGCCTTCCCCGACGACCTCGACGTGCGGGCCGAGGAGGCCGGCGCCCTCTACGAGCTCGCCCGGTTCGAGGAGGCTGCCGATCTTCTCGAGAGGATCCTCCAGGAGGACCCGGAGGACGCGGGGGCGCACGGGCTGCTCGGGCTCTGCCTGGAACGGCTCGGACGCATCGACGCGGCGGAGCGCCACCTGGCTCGGGCACGGGAGCTCGCGTCCGAGGACTTCCCGGATGCGGTCTCCCTCTCCCCGGACGCCTTCGAGAAGGTCGTGGAGGACGCGCTCGCCGAGCTGCCGGAACCGGTGCGCCGGTACCTCGAGAACGTGGCGGTCACGGTCGAGGACCTGCCCGAGGTCGAGGAGCTCCTCGCCTCCGACCCACCCCACTCCCCGTCCATCCTCGGGATCTTCCGGGGCTCGCCCCTCGGGGACAAGGCCTCCATGGACCCCTGGAACCACTTCCCGTCCTCCATCGCCCTCTTCCAGCGCAACCTCGAGCGGTACGCGCGGGACCGGGAGGAGCTCCTGGAGGAGATCCGGGTGACCCTCCTCCACGAGGTGGGCCACTTCCTGGGCCTCGACGAGGACCAGCTGCGGGACCTCGGCCTCGATTGACGGCGTTCCCGGGCGGCCGGCCCCGTCGAATAATTGACCGGATCCGCCCGATATCGCATCGTGCTGGCCAATGGCCGTCATCGAGTCGATGGAGCTCGCCCAGGTCCTCTCGGAGGCGGGCGACATCGCGCGGAACGTGAACCAGCGCCTCACCAGCGCTCACCTCCTCCTCGCCTTCTTCGTCGTCCCCAACCGGGCCGAGATGCTGCTGCGCGAGCGCGGCGTCGACGAGGACCGGATCCTCCTCGCCATGCCGGGCGCGCCGGAGGAGCCGGAGGGGCTCGAGCGCGACCTCCGCGACCGGGCGAGGCAGGTGGCCGAGGGGCTGCGCGCCGACGAGACCGACTGCATCCACCTCCTCATCGCCATGACCCGCGTGCGCACGTGCTCGGCCCACCAGCTGCTCACCGCCTGCGGCCTCGAGCTGGCGGCGCTGCGCAACGTCGCGCTCTCCTACTACACGGCGGGCATGCCCCGGAGGCTGCGGCGCGTGCCCCAGCCGGCCAACCGGGCGCCGGTACCCTCCCCTCGACGGCCGCCCCAGCCGCTCCGCGAGGCGCCCGCCGACACCGACCTCGAGGGCGAGCCGATCGACGACGACGGGCCTGAGCCGGGGATGCTCGACCTCTCCCCCCGGCCCGCCGCCCGCGCCGGCGCGCCCTCCCCCGCGGCGGCGCCGGCCCGGGCCCGCTCCCCCCTCGCGCTCGACCCCGCCGAATTTCCCTGGCTCTCCCAGCTCGGACGCAACCTCACCGAGCTGGCCGCCGCCGGACGGCTCGATCCCCTGGTCGGCCGCGAGGTGGAGGTGGAGCAGGCCCTCGACGTGCTGGGGAAGCGGCGCACCAACAACCCGCTCCTCGTCGGCGAGGCCGGCGTGGGCAAGACCGCCATCGTCGAGGGCGTGGCCCAGCGTCTGCTCGCCCAGGGTTCACCCCGCGTGGTGGTCGAGCTCGACATGGCGAGCGTGCTCTCCGGCACCCAGCTGCGGGGCTCCTTCTCGGAGAAGCTGCGCGGGATCCAGGACGAGGTCCGGCGCGCCGAGGGGCGCGTGGTGGTCTTCATCGACGAGGTCCACACCGTGATGGGCGCGGGCTCCACCGGCGAGGGGCCCCAGGACGCCGCCAACGAGCTCAAGGCGGGGCTGGCCCGCGGGGAATTCCCCTGCATCGGCGCCACGACCCACGACGAGTACCGCAAGCACATCGAGCGGGATCCGGCGCTGGAGCGGCGCTTCACCCCGGTGCTGGTCCGCGAGCCCTCGGTGCCCGACACCCTCCGCATCCTCCAGGGCATCCTGCCCCGCTACGAGCAGCACCACGGGGTCCGGTTCGCCCCCGACGCCGTCGAGGCGGCCGCGGCGCTCACCTCGCGCTACGTCCGCGACCGCTTCCTTCCCGACAAGGCCGTGGCGGCGATGGACCTGGCCGGGTCGCGGGCGCGCCGGCAGGGCGCGGCCGAGGTCGGCGCCGCCGACGTGGCCCGGGTGGTGGCCCAGATGGCGGGCATCCCCGAGTCGCGGCTCCTCTCCGGCGACCGCGACCGGCTGCTCGGGCTGGAGGACGCCCTGTCCCGGCGGATCGTCGGGCACCCCGAGACCATCGCCCGGGTGGCCCGCGTGCTCCGCCGCAACTTCGCGGGCTTCGCCTCCCGCCGCCCCATGGGCAGCTTCCTCTTCCTCGGCCCCACCGGGGTGGGAAAGACCGAGCTCGCCCGGGCGCTCGCCGACGCGCTCTTCGGGAGCGACCAGGCGCTCGTCCGTCTCGACATGAGCGAGTGCAGCGAGCCCACCGGGGTGGCGCGCCTCGTCGGAGCGGCGCCCGGCTACGTCGGGTACGGCGAGGGCGGCCAGCTCACCGACGCCGTCCGGCGCCGCCCGGCCAGCGTGGTGGTCCTCGACGAGATCGACAAGGCGCACCGGGACGTCCTGCTGCTCCTCCTCCAGGTCCTCGAGGAAGGGCGCCTCACCGACGGGCGGGGACGCCAGGTGGACTTCTCGTCCACCGTGGTCGTGCTCACCACCAACCTGGGAGGCTTCGAGGCCACCCGCGCCGCGTCCGGGGTGATGGGCTTCGCCTCGGCCGAGCCGGGCCCGACCCGCGAGGACCGCGCCAGCCAGGCCGCCCGCGCCGCCCTCCCCCCGGAGCTCTGGAACCGGCTCGACGAGCGGCTGGTCTTCCCGGCGCTCTCCCGGGAGGACCTGGCCCACGTGGCCACGCTGCTCCTGGGCCAGTCCTCGGAACGGCTCGCCGCCGAGCGGCGCATCCGCTTCTTCGCCGGGGACGACGTGGTCGAGCACCTCCTCGCGAACGGCGGGTTCGACCCGTCCCTGGGCGCCCGTCCCATGCGCGGGGCCGTGCAGCGGCTCGTGGAGGGACCCATCGCCGAGCGGATCCTGGCCGGCGAGCTCGTCCCCGGCGACGAGCTGGAGGTGGCGGTCGAGTCGGGCCAGCTCGCCTTCCGGCGCATCGGCTGACCGCGCGGTCCATTCACTCCAAGTAAAGTCCGCGCTCCCGGATGTACGCGAGCACCCGGGCCGGCACCAGCGCCGAGACGTCGTCGCCCCGCTGGAGCCGCTCCCGCACCTCGGTGGA
>DAIEMM010000110.1 GCA_027349605.1 Anaeromyxobacteraceae bacterium | reverse complement strand
TCAAGTGAACGGACAGGACATGGCGACCATCTACTACGACAAGGACGCGAACCCCGAGCTTCTCAAGAACCGCAAGGTCGCGGTGATCGGCTACGGCAGCCAGGGGCACGCCCATGCCCTCAACCTGAAGGACTCCGGCGTCGACGTGCGCGTCGGGCTTCACGCGGGGTCAAAGTCGCGGGCCAAGGCCGAGGGAGCGGGGCTCCGGGTGATGAGCGTGGCGGAGGCCGCCAGGGAGGCCGACGTCATCATGGTGCTCCTCCCCGACCATACCCAGAAGAAGGTCTACGAGGAGGAGATCAAGCCCCATCTCACCAAGGGGAAGGCGCTGCTCTTCGCCCACGGCTTCAACATCCACTTCGGGCAGGTGGTCCCGCCCAGGGACGTGGACGTCCTGCTCATCGCCCCCAAGGGCCCCGGCCACCTCGTCCGCCGGCAGTTCCAGGACGGACGCGGCATCCCGTGCCTCATCGCGGTGCACCAGGACGCCACCGGCCAGGCCAAGGCCATCGGCCTCGCCTACGCCCGCGCCGTGGGCGGCGGGCGCGCCGGCATCCTCGAGACCACGTTCAAGGAGGAGACCGAGACCGACCTGTTCGGCGAGCAGGCCGTGCTCTGCGGTGGCGCCGCCGCCCTGGTCAAGAACGGGTTCGAGGTGCTCGTCGAGGCGGGGTACCAGCCCGAGAGCGCCTACTTCGAGTGCCTGCACGAGCTGAAGCTCATCGTGGACCTCATGTACGAGGGCGGGCTCGCCTGGATGCGCCATTCCATCAGCGACACGGCCGAGTACGGGGACTACACTCGCGGCCCCCGGGTGGTGAACTCGGCCACCAAGGACGAAATGCGCAAGATTCTCAAGGAGATCCAGGATGGCACGTTCGCCCGCGAGTTCATCGGCGAGCTGAACGGCGGCGGGGCGAGGTTCCAGGCCTTCCGGGACGCGGAGAAGGCGCACCCGATCGAGACGGTGGGCAAGGAACTCCGAAACATGATGAGCTGGATCCGCGACGCCCGAAAGGACTCGTCGGACCCCAACGCGCGTTGACATCAGCCGGGAAATCCTTATCATCACGCCGCTTTTTTCCCGGTTCCCCCCGGGGACGACAGGAGACCGCCCATCAACGGAAAAGACCAGAGAGCGACGAGCCGCGACGCACGCACCAACCGCCGGATCAAGGCCCGCGAGGTGCGCTGCATCGGGCCCGCCGGTGAGCAGCTCGGCATCCTGACGATCGAGCAGGCGCTTCGGATGGCACAGGAGAACGGGTTCGACCTCGTCGAGGTCAGCCCGCTCGCCAAGCCCCCCGTCTGCAAGATCATGGACTACGGCAAGTTCAAGTACACGGAGAAGAAGAAGCAGAGCGAGGCCAAGAAGAACCAGGTGGTGGTCCAGCTGAAGGAGGTCAAGTTCCGGCCGCGGACCGAGGAGCACGACTACGAGACGAAGATCCGGAAGATCCGGGAGTTCCTCGAGGAGTCGAACAAGGCCCGCGTCACCGTGATGTTCCGCGGGCGCGAGCTCTCCCACCGCGAGCTCGGCACCAAGGTCCTCGAACGCATCGTGAACGACCTGAAGGAGGTCGCGGTCATCGAGTCCTCGGCCCGGATGGAGGGACGGCAGATGTTCATGATCCTCGCCCCCAACCCGCGCATGATGCAGTCCCAGCGCGACAAGGCCAAGGCCGCCGCGGCCGCCGCGGCTTCCGCCCCCGCCTCGCCGGCCCCCGCCGAGGCCCCCCCGGCCCCCGCCGCCGGCGAAACCGACACCGAAGGCGACGCCACCTAGCGCCGCACCACAGGAGAACGAAGAAGATGCCGAAGCTCAAGACCAAGAGCGCCGCCAAGAAGCGCTTCCAGGTGAAGAAGAGCGGCGCGGTGAAGTTCCGCCGCGCCGGCTCCCGGCACCTGGCGACGTTCGGGAAGACCCCCAAGCAGAAGCGTGGGCTTCGCGGGACCGACCACCTGTCGGACAGCGACGCCAAGAAGATCAAGGAGAACTTCCCGTACGCCCGCTAGGGTGAACGGGAACAAACGCCCCAGCGGGGCTCTCGAAGCGCTCGGGAGGGATCTCCTCCCGGCCCCCCGCCGGCACAGCAGGAGTGAATCATGCGCGTCAAGAAGGGTGTGAAGGCTCGCCGTCGTCGCAACCGCGTCCTCAAGCTCGCGAAGGGCTTCCGGGGCCGCCGCAAGAACGCATACCGCCGTGCCAACCAGGCGGTCGAGAGGGCGCTGGACTACAGCACCCGCGATCGCCGCCGCCGCCGCCGCGAGTTCCGGGCGCTCTGGATCGTGCGCATCAACGCCGCGGCGCGCCTGAACGGCACGACCTACTCGCGCCTCGTCGGCGCGATGCACAAGGCCGGCGTGGCCCTCGACCGCAAGGTGCTGGCCGAGATCGCGCTCGCCCTGCCGGCCGACTTCGCGGCAGTGGTCCGCGCCTCCCAGGCCTAGAGCCGAGGGAACGTGGACCTGGTCCGTGACCTGGAGGCCCTCGCGGAAGGGGCCCGGCTCTCCATCGCGTCGGCGTCCGACGACCGCGCGCTGGAGGAGCTGCGCGTGCGGTTCCTCGGCAAGAAGGGCGAGATCTCGGCCGTGCTTCGCGGCATGGGCCAGCTCGCGGCCGAGGAGCGCCCGCGCGTCGGCGAGGTCGCCAACCGGGTCCGAGACGAGGTGGAGTCGCTCCTCGTCCTGGCCCGGCAACGGATCGAGGACGCCCGGCTCGAGCAGGAGTTGCGGGGATCGCGCATCGACGTGACCCTGCCGGGGCGGCGCCTCCTGCCCCGCGGCCACCGCCACCCGGTCACCCGGACCACCGAGGAGATCGTCGCCATCTTCGCCCGCCTCGGGTACGAGGTGGCGAGCGGCCCGGAGATCGAGCTCGACTGGTACAACTTCGAGGCGCTCAACATCCCGGCCGACCACCCCGCCCGCGACATGCAGGACACGTTCTACGTGGACGGGGCGGCCATCGGACGTCCCGAGGGCGAGGGAGCGGTGCTGCTCCGGACGCACACCTCGCCCATCCAGATCCGGGCCATGAAGCGGGCCGGCTCCCCGCCCATCCGTGTCGTGGCGCCGGGCAGGGTCTACCGCAGCGACTACGACCAGACGCACACCCCCATGTTCCACCAGGTGGAGGGGATCTGCGTGGGGCCGGCGATCACCTTCGCCGACCTGAAGGGCACGCTCGCGGCCTTCGCCCGCGCGTTCTTCGGCGCCGGGACCCGGACCCGCGTCCGACCCAGCTACTTCCCGTTCGTCGAGCCCGGGGCGGAGGTGGACGTGTCCTGCTCCATCTGCGGGGGTTCCGGGAGCCGCTCCGGCGCCCGCTGCGGCACCTGCAAGGGATCGGGCTGGCTCGAGGTCCTCGGCTCCGGCATGGTCCACCCCAAGGTCCTCGAGAACGTCGGCTTCGACCCGGCTGCGGTCACCGGCTTCGCCTTCGGCATGGGGGTGGAGCGCATGGCCATGCTGAAGTACGGCATCGCCGACCTCCGCCTCTTCTACGAGAACGACCTCCGCTTCCTCGAGCAGTTCTGAGCCGACATGCGCATCTCCCTCTCCTGGCTCGCAGCCTACGTGCCGCTCCCGCCCGCCGAGGAGCTGGCGCGTCGCCTCACGGCCGTCGGGCTCGAGGTCGAGGCCGTGGAGCGGGTGGGTGCGGCCCTCGACGGCGTGGTGGCGGCGCGCATCCTGTCGTCGGAGCGTCACCCGGGCGCCGAGAAGCTCGCGGTTTGCCAGGTCGAGGCGGGCGACGGGCCGGTGCAGGTCGTCTGCGGCGCCACGAACTGGAAGGTCGGCGACGTGGTGCCGCTCGCCACGCCCGGCACGCGCATGCCGGCCGGCCACCGCATCGACCGGGCCAGCCTCCGCGGCGTCGACTCCCACGGGATGCTCTGCTCGGCCAAGGAGCTCGCGCTCTCCGAGGACGCATCCGGGCTGCTCATCCTCCCCGGGGACGCGGTTCCCGGCACGCCTCTCGCCCGGGTGCTGGGGATCGAGGACGTCGTCCTCGAGGTGAACGTCACCCCGAACCGGCCGGACGCGCTCTCTCACCTGGGCATCGCCCGCGAGGTGGCCGCCGCCACCGGCGCCGCCGTCGCCTACCCGGACGCAAGGCTGCGCCAGCAGGCCCCCCCGGCCTCCGCCTCCCTCCGGGTCTCCATCGAGGCGCCGGACCGCTGCTACCGCTACGCGGCCCGGGTCGTCGAGGGCGTTCGCATCGGGCCCTCGCCCGCCTGGCTCCGGCAGCGCCTGGAGGCCTGCGGCGTCCGCTCCATCTCCAACGTGGTGGACGCCACCAACTTCGTCCTCCTCGAGCGCGGCCAGCCGCTCCACGCCTTCGACCTCGACAAGGTGGCCGGAGCCGAGATCGTGGTCCGCATGGCCAGGGTCGGTGAGAAGATGGTCACCCTCGACGGCGTCGAGCGCACCCTCTCCCCCGACGACCTGGTCATCGCCGACCGCGACCGTGCCAGCGCGCTGGCCGGCGTGATGGGCGGCGGGGACTCCGAGATCTCCCCCGGCACCACCCGGGTGCTCATCGAGTCGGCCTGGTTCGAGCCCACGGGCGTGCGTCGCACCGCTCGCCGGCACGCGCTCCACACCGAGGCGTCGCACCGCTTCGAGCGGGGCGTCGATCCGGAGGGCGTCGTCGCGGCGCTCGACCGCTGCGCGGCGATGGTCGCCGAGCTCTCCGGCGGCAAGGTCCTTCGCGGCGCCGTCGACGTCCATCCGCACCGGCGCAGGCCGGTGGACGTCGTCCTGCACTGGGCCCGGCCCGGGGAGATCCTGGGAATGCCGGTCAGCCGCAAGGAGGCGCGCATAGCGCTCCTCGCCCTGGGTTTCGAGCTCCGGGCCAGCGGCGCGAAGAACGGGAAGTTCCGCGTGCCCAGCTGGCGGCTCGACGTCACCCGCGAGGAGGACCTGGTCGAGGAGATCGTCCGGCTCCGCGGATACGACGCCATTCCGGAGACGCTGCCTTCCATCGTCTCCGACACGCCGGCCCTCCCGCTCGCGGCGCAGATCATCGAGCGGACGCGCCTGGCGCTGGAGGGAGCGGGGTTCTCCGAGGCGGTGAACTTCAGCTTCGTCGCCCCGGGCGACCTCACGCCGCTCGGGCCCGGCAACGGACGCACCGGCATTCCCCTCAGGAACCCCATCAGCGCCGACCTGGCCGTGATGCGCTCCAGCCTGGTCCCGTCCCTGCTCAAGGTGCTCGCCTACAACCGGCGGCAGCGGGTCGAGGACGCCCGGCTCTACGAGATCGCCAGCACCTACCACCCACGCGGCGAGGGGGCGGTGGACGACGCCCCGGCGCTCGAGGAGCTGCATCTGTCGGGAGTGGCCACCGGCCGCCGACACCCGGTGGGCTGGTCCGCCGGAGGCGATTCGATCGACTTCCACGACGTGAAGGGCGCCCTCGAGGCCGTGCTCGAGACCCTGGGCGTCGAGGGCGTCCGGTTCGTCCCGGGGGGGGGCACCTGGCTCCACCCCCGCTCCGCGGCCACGATGGAATGGACGGCCCCCGACGGCGGAGTCGTACCCCTCGGCGTCGTGGGCGAGATCCACCCGAGGGTGGCCGCGGCCTTCGACCTCTCTCGCGGCGTCCTGGCATTCGACCTCTCCCTCGAGGCCCTGAACCGGGCGGCGCGGCTCCTCACGGGGCACGCCGGGGTGCCCAGGTTCCCGGCCGTCCTGCGGGATCTGGCCGTGGTGGTCGCGAACGAGGTCGAGGCGCGATCCGTCCTCGACGGCGTGCGGGCCGAGCCGCTGGTCGAGGACGTGACCCTGTTCGACGTCTACAAGGGCGCCCCGATCCCGGACGGGAAGAAGAACCTCGCGATGGCCATCCGCTACCGCGCGGCGGACAGGACGCTCACCGACAGCGAGGCCGACGGGGCTCACGCGCGGATCGTGGAGCGGCTGAAGGGCGAGCTCGGAGCGGAGCTCAGGGGCTAGCGAACCGCAGGTTTGACAGACCGCGTTGATTCAGCTAACGAACACGAGCACTTGGGCGCCGCGGCGCCCGCAGGGGTGAGGTGAGCGTGACCAAGGCCGACATCATCGAGAGCGTCTACGAGAAGGTGGGCTTCTCCAAGAAGGAAGCGGCCGACGTGGTCGAGATGGTCTTCGACACCATCAAGGAAACCCTCGAGCGCGGCGAGAAGATCAAGATCAGCGGCTTCGGGAACTTCATCGTCCGCGAGAAGAAGTCGCGCGTCGGTCGAAACCCGCAGACGGGCGAGGAGATCGAGATCTCGGCGCGGCGGGTGCTGACCTTCCGGCCCAGCCAGGTGCTGAAGAACGCTCTGAACGGCCCCGACGAGCCCCAGCCCGGGCCGGTCGCGACGCCGACGGCCGGTTAGGGATCGTCCGGCGCGGTCAGCGGTCCTCGCGCTAGCCCAGGATCCGGTAGAGCGTCTTCCGATCGATGCCGAGGATCTCGGCGGCCCGGGTCTTGTTGTTGCCCGTCTCCAGGAGAACCTGGGAGGCGTAGCGCCGTTCCAGCTCCGCGAGCGAGGGGCGGTCCGACGTGTCGGGCAGCGGTGCGGGCGCGGGAGCCGGGCGGGCGGCGCGGATGGCGTCCGGCAGGTCCTCCGGCAGCACGACCCCCGACGGGTTGAGCGCC
>DAIEMM010000368.1 GCA_027349605.1 Anaeromyxobacteraceae bacterium | reverse complement strand
CGTCGCCCGGGCCGGGCGGCGGGCGGGCCTGGACGGGCTCTTCTTCTTGCTGGTCTTCTTCTTCGAGGGGGAGATGGCGAGCCTCCGCGGGAGTGGCCCTCGGGCCGGAAAGGGGGAATCTAGCACGCGGCCGGGGAGGCGCTATCAGGCCTTGGCCCCACCGGGGACCCCGCCCTCGAGCCGGCGGGCGATCTCGGCCAGCTCGGGCTCGTCGACCACGTAGCGCTTCTTGCAGAACTCGCAGTCGATGACCACCTGGCGCTCCTCGGCCAGGACGGCGCGGATCCCGTCGGGTCCCAGCGCCGAGACCGCGTTCACCGCCCGCTCGCGGTTGCAGTTGCAGAGATACGACAGCGGGTGCCGCCCCAGCACCTCGAGCCCCTCGCCGACCACGGATCGGGCCAGCTCCTCGCCGGCCGCGCCCCGCGCCAGCGCGTCCCGGAAGGCGCCCGCGGCGATGCGCTCCCGGACGTCCTCGAGCGCCTCCGGGCTGCCCTCGGGCATCTTCTGGACCACGATTCCGGCCACCGCGCCGAGCGGCTCCCGATCGGTGGGGTGGACCCGGACGTCGAGCGCCGTGGCAACCTGCTCGCTCGCGGCGAAGTAGCGGCGCAGGTTCTCGGTGAGGGTGCCCGGGACGAACTCCACCGAGCCCCGGTAGAACTCCCCCCTGCCCAGGTCGCGGAGCACCGAGAGCGTCCCCGAGCCGCCCAGGGCGGCCCGCGGTCCGATCGACGGGTCGCCCGGGAAGTGGATGTCCGGGCGCCGGACCCTGCCGCGGATGTTGCCCTCGGTGTCGGCGTCGACGAGCAGGCCGGAGAGCGGCCCGTCCACCTCGAGCGAGAGATTCACGCGCGAGCGGTCCTTCTGGAGCGCACCGAGGAGCAGCCCCGCGGCGAGCGCCTCCGAGAAGACAGCGGCGCTGGTGGGGGCGAGCCCGTGGAGCATCCGGGCCATGCGGCAGAGGTCGGTGGCCTCGACCTGGATCACCCGGAGGGCCGATCCGCGGACCAGGCCGCGGAGCAGGAGGTCCTTCACGGGGCCTCCGGCAGCGTGCCCAGGAACGCGAAGAGCCACTGGGGCATGGCCACGCCGGGGAGCTCGGCGGCCGCGCCGTCGAACCGGACGACGGCCACGTCGGGGTTCGGGCAGGCCAGCATGCCCCGCCAGGCGCTTCCCTCCGAGGGGCGGAGGACGAGGGAACAGCCCGCACCGGGAGTGCCGCCGATGTGATCCTCGCGGAAGGCGAGGTCCATCCGGGCGTTGCGCCAGAGCCCGGAGACGAGGATCTCGTCGCCGTCCCGTCGCACGGTGAGCTCGACCCCGGCGCCGCGGATCCGCCCGTCCCCCACGTCGAGGAGCACGGACTGGCCCCCGAGCGTCCCGCCCCATCGCCCCTCCGGATTTCGCGACAGGCTGGTGTTCGGGCCGACCACCCGGTATCGGCCGTAGGAGTTGGTCACCCCGACGCCGCGTCCGTAGGCGGCGAAGACCTCGCCTTCCGGGCGGTAGGTGCCGGCCAGGTCGACGCTGGTCGGTGCGGGCCCGTTCATGGCGAGGGGCACGCCCCGGGGGGCGGTGGCGCAGGCGGTGGAGAGGATCAGGACGAGCGCGGGGAACCGGGACATCGGGAGGACTTATCCCGGCGGTTCCCCGGTGTCACGGAGTGGCGGCGCGGGCCTACGGGGCGGGCAGCGCGCCCAGGAAGGCGAAGAACCACTGGGGCATCTCCCGCGCCGGATCGGCGGCCACGCCCTTCAGGCCCATCCAGAAGTAGTCGAGCACCCCCCGGCACCCGCCGAAGCCCCGCCACAGCCCGTCGGAGGCCAGCGAGAGCTCCACCGCGCAGACCCCCGCGAGGGGCGCTGCCGAGAGGCTCTCCGGCGCGAGGTGGAGGCCGACGAACCTCCCGAACCAGAGCCCCTGCACGTGCACGACCGGGCCGTCCCGGGTCACCCAGACGTCGACCCCCTCGCCGGTGATCCGGCCGCCCCGCGCGTGGAGCAGGACCGCGCGGCCCTGGAGGGTGCCGCCCCAGAGCCCCTCGTCGGTGAGCGTGAGGTTCACCAGGGGTCCTCTCACGCTGCGTGCGTCCCAGGCCGCGCTCGAGCCGGCGGTGCCCGAGGGGGTGATCTGGATCTCCCCCTGGCGCGCGAAGGCCGGGTGCGGTCCGGAGAGGAGCTCCGGCGGGCGCATGGCGAGCGGCTGGCCCGGGGGAATCGACGCACAGGACGCGGTGGCGAGGGCGGCCAGGAGGAGCAGCCGCGACGAGGAAAGCACGGGGACCTCCGGGCACCGGAGAATTTCACCCAGGATAACACTCCCGGAGGGGCCGGACAGCCATCGGGCCCCTCCCGGGCCGTCAACGGCTGCCGAGGACGCTCCG
>DAIEMM010000344.1 GCA_027349605.1 Anaeromyxobacteraceae bacterium | reverse complement strand
GCACGGAGGACCGAATCTAGCCTCGGGCAAGGTCCGGCGCTGCGAAGCCGCCTTCGCGCATCTTCGCCATCTCGCAGGGGGCGAGCGCGTAGGTCCTTACGCACCCGGCAGGGTCGAGGGCAGCCGCCGTGGCGTCAAGTCGTCGATATTGCTGGAAGCGTCCGTTTTTCCTGGAGTGGCCTGCGCGTTGCTAGAGGGATCCTCGCTGGTTCACGGGGCGGCGACGCCCGAGAGGACACCGATGCTCGCACCGATGCTCGACGCCAAGGGCACCAAGATTCTCGCCAAGTCGCTCTTCAAGGAGCTTCGCGCGAGTGGCTACACCGCCAACCAGATCCTGGGTCTCTCCACGGAGCTCATCGACCTCGTGACCCGCGACCTGCGCGCCCAGGGGGAGGCCCGTCCCGACGGGGAGAAGTCCCCGGAGGCCACGGCATTCTAGAGGCGGGTTCTCCGCGCCAGCGAGCCGCGCAGCGGCGCCGGGCCGAACCCGGCGCCGTTTCTCGTTTTTCGGCCCGGAACTTCCCGGGTTTTCGTTTGACACCCCTGGGTCCGGCGAGTAGTTTTGCGACCCCATTTCACCACCCCCCGAAGCCCGGGAGAGGGAGATCCCTGCCATGGCCCGCATCGCAATCAATGGTTTCGGTCGCATCGGTCGCTGCGTGCTGCGCGCCGCCGTCGCCCGGGGGGAGAAGGACCTCGAGGTCGTCTCCATCAACGACCTCACCGACACGAAGACCCTCGCCCACCTGCTCAAGTACGACTCGGTGCACGGCGTCTTCCCGTTCGAGGTGAAGGCCACCGAGAAGGGCATCGTGGTGAACGGGAAGGAGATCCAGGTCACGGCCGTGAGGAGCCCGGCCGAGCTCCCGCACGCCGCGAACGGGGTCGACCTGGTCCTCGAGTGCACGGGTCTCTTCACCGAGCGCGAGAAGGCCGAGGGGCACCTCAAGGCCGGCGCCAAGCGCGTGCTCATCTCCGCCCCGGCCAAGAACCCCGACATCACGGTCGCCTACGGCATCAACCACCAGAAGCTCGATCGGGCCAAGCACCTCATCATCTCGAACGCCTCCTGCACGACCAACTGCCTCACCCCGGTGGCCAAGGTCCTCCTCGAGAACTTCGGGATCAAGCGCGGCCTGATGACCACGATCCACAGCTACACGAACGACCAGAACCTGCTCGACCTCCCCCACAAGGACCTGCGCCGGGCCCGCGCCGCCGCGCTGTCGATGATCCCGTCCACCACCGGCGCCGCCAAGGCCGTGGCCGAGGTGATCCCGGAGCTCAAGGGCAAGCTGAACGGCACGGCCGTCCGGGTCCCGACGCCCAACGTCTCGCTGGTGGACCTGACCGTGGAGCTCGAGAAGCCCGCCACCGTCGAGGCCATCAACGCCGCCTTCAAGGCCGCCGCCGAGGGCGCGCTCCGGGGCGTGCTCCAGTACTCCGAGGAGCCGACCGTCTCCATCGACTACAACGGCAACCCGCACTCGTCGATCTTCGACGCCACCAACACGGCCGTCATCGACGGCAACTTCGTGAAGGTGTTCGCCTGGTACGACAACGAGATGGGCTTCTCGAACCGCATGGTCGACGTCGCCAAGTACCTGACGAAGTAGGCCGGCGGGAGCGACCATGGCGGCCCAGATCCGGACCATCGACCAGCTCGACCTCGCCGGCAAGCGGGTCTTCATCCGCGTCGACTTCAACGTCCCTCTCGACGAAAAGGGGCGGGTCACCGACGACGCGCGCATCCGCGCCGCGCTCCCCACCATCCGGTACGCGATCTCGAAGAAGGCGCGCGTGATCCTGGCGTCGCACCTCGGTCGTCCGAAGGGCGACCCGTCGGACAGGGAGAAGTTCACGCTCGAGCCGGCGGCGCAGCGTCTTTCCGAGCTGCTCGGCGCCGACGTGATCCTGGCCGACGACTGCGTCGGCGACGGGGTGAAGAAGGCGGTCGCCGACCTGGGCGAGGGCAAGGTGCTCCTCCTCGAGAACCTCCGCTTCCACAAGGGCGAGGAGGCGAACGACGAGGGCTTCTGCCGGGAGCTGGCCTCGCTGGCCGACGTCTGGGTGAACGACGCCTTCGGGACCGCGCACCGGGCCCACGCCTCGACCGCCGGCATGGCCCGGTTCGTCAAGGAGCGCGCCGGCGGCTTCCTCATCCAGAAGGAGGTCGAGTACCTGGGGCGCGTGCTCGCGAAGCCGGAGCGCCCGTTCGTGGCCATCCTCGGCGGCGCCAAGGTCTCCGACAAGATCAAGGTGCTCGAGAACCTCATCGGCAAGGCCGACTCGGTGCTCATCGGCGGCGCCATGGCCTACACCTTCCTGGCCGCCAAGGGCGTCCCGGTGGGCAAGAGCCGCGTCGAGCAGGACAAGCTCGAGCTGGCCCGGCAGATCCTCGACAAGGCCAAGGCCAAGGGGGTCGACTTCGAGCTCCCGGTGGACCACGTCTGCGCCGCCGAGCCCAAGGAGACCGCCGAGCGGGTGGTGGTGAACGCGGCGGCCGTGCCGGACGGATTGATGGGGCTCGACATCGGTCCGAAGACGCTCGACCGGTACCGGCAGCGGATCCTCGCCGCGAAGACCGTCTTCTGGAACGGTCCCATGGGGCTCTTCGAGCAGAAGCCCTGGGCCGAGGGGACGTTCGGCGTGGCGAAGGCCATGGCCGAGTCGCCGGCGGTGACCGTGGTGGGAGGTGGCGACAGCGCCGCGGCGGTGGAGGAGGCCGGCCTGGTCGACAGGATGAAGCACGTCTCCACCGGAGGCGGCGCCAGCCTGGAGTTCATCGAGGGGCGCGAGCTCCCCGGCGTCAAGGTCCTCGAGGAGTGAACGTGGCCCGGAAGAAATTCGTCTGCGGCAACTGGAAGATGCACCGCACCGCCGCCGAGGCGAGGACGCTGGCGCGCGAGGTGCGCGCCGCCGCCGAGCCCCTGGCGGGCCGGGTCGACGTGGCCGTCGCGCCGCCCTTCACGGCGCTCTTCGCCGTCGGCGCCGAGCTGGCCGGCTCGCGCATCGGACTGGGGGCGCAGAACCTTCACTGGGAGGCACAGGGCGCCTTCACCGGGGAGGTCTCGGCCCACATGCTGGCCGAGGCCGGGTGCCGGTACGTCCTCTGCGGCCACAGCGAGCGGCGCCAGCTCTTCGGGGACACCGACGAGGCGGTCCGGAAGAAGACGGGCGCCGCCCTCGCCGCCGGGCTCCACCCCATCGTCTGCGTCGGCGAGACCCTGCCGGAACGCGAGTCGGGCCGCACCCTCGAGGTGGTGGGGCGCCAGGTCCGTGCCGCCCTCTCCGGGCTCGGCCCCGACTCGATCGGCGGGCTCACCGTGGCGTACGAGCCGGTCTGGGCCATCGGCACCGGAAAGACCGCCTCCGCAGCGCAGGCGCAGGAGGTCCACGCGGCCATCCGCGGGATCCTGAAGGATCTCGCGCCGGGCGCCGCCGATGCGGTTCGCATCCTCTACGGGGGCTCCGTCAAGCCCGACAACGCCGCGGAGCTCATGTCCCAGCCGGACGTGGACGGCGCTCTGGTTGGCGGGGCAAGCCTCAAGGCGATAGATTTCACAGGGATCATCCAGGGAGCCATCCGTTGAACACTTTTCTCATCATCGTGCACGTCATCGTCTCGGCCGTCCTCGTCATCGTCATCCTGCTGCAGGCCGGCAAGGGCAGCGGCCTGGGCGGCGCCTTCGGCGGAAGCAGCCAGGCCGTTTTCGGCGGCCGCGGAGCGCAGACCTTCCTCGGCAAGGTGACCTCGGCCTCGGCGGCGGTCTTCATGCTGACCTCCCTCTCGCTCTCCTACCTGTCGACCCGTTCCGGGTCGGTGGTGAAGGAGGCTCCGGCGCCCGTGGCGCCCGCGCCGGTCCCGGGCGCTCCGGCGCTGCCCGGTCCGGCGGCGGGGACCCCCCCGGCCGCTCCGGCCCCCGCGCAGTCCGTCCCGGCCCCGGCGAAGTGACGGGCTGGCCCGGCAGGGCCGGGAAATGAAAAAGGGACCCGGCGACGGGTCCCTTCTTCTTCGAAGCGGAAATTGGTGCCCAGGGCGAGATTCGAACTCGCACGCCTTACGGCGCCACCCCCTCAAGATGGTGTGTCTACCAGTTTCACCACCTGGGCGAGAAAGCGGGTCGGTTTCTAGCAGACGGTTGCCCGGGGCGCAAGCGACTCGGGTGGACGATCCGGACCGGTTCCACGCGGGAGGAAGACATGGGGAAGCCTTGCCTCATCCTGCTCGGCGGCGCCGGCTGGGACGCGCGACGGCGCGCCACCTCCGTCGCGCTGACGGCCGCCGCCTTCGGCCACCCGGTGACCCTCGCTCTCTCCGGGGAACCGCTGCGCGCCTGGGTGGAGGGCCGCTTCGACGAGGGAGCCCCCGAGGTCGCGCTGGCGGCGCGGGTGGGCTCCCTTCGGGAGATGGTCGAGGAGGCGCGGCGCGATCTCGGCGTGGAGGTGGTGGCCTGCGAGACCGAGCTGCGGCTGGCGGGAGTCGACCCGGCGGTGGCCCGGCCCTCCCTGGACGCGCTCCGCAGCCTGCCCGACCAGTGGCGTGCCGCCGGCCAGGGGCACGTGCTCTCGTTCTAGGCTATAAGGGAACCCATGGCGGGGTTGCTGTCGGGCAAGAGCGCGCTGGTCATCGGCGCCGGCGGACTGGGCGGGCCGGCCGCGCTGGCCCTCGCCGCGGGCGGGGTCGGCAGGCTGGTCGTGCTCGACGAGGACGAGGTCGAGACCTCGAACCTCAACCGCCAGCCACTCTTCGGGGAGGGCGACCTGGGGAAGCGCAAGGCTCCCGCCGCCGCGGAGCGCATCGCGCTCCTTCACCCCTCGGTGCGGGTCGAGGGCCGCGACCTCCGCTTCGGGCCCGAGGGCGCGGAGGATCTGGTGCGCGGCTGCGACGTGGTCGTCGACGCGTCCGACAACTTCGCCACCCGCTTCCTCGCGAACGACGTGGCGGTGGCCGCCCGCCGGCCGCTGGTCCACGGCGCGGTGCTCCGCTACACGGCCCAGTTCCTCACGGTGATGCCGGGGAAGACCGGCTGCCTCCGCTGCCTGTTCGAGGCGCCTCCTGCCGAGGGGACCGTCCCGACCTGTGCCCAGGCGGGCGTCCTGGGTGCCCTGGCCGGCTTCGCGGGAGCGCTCATGGGAGCGGAGGCGCTTCGCCTCCTCTCGGGGGAGCGCGGCGCCTATGCGGGAAGGCTCGTGGCCTTCGAGGCCCGCTCCGGGCGATCCCGCCTGGTTCCGTTGCGGATGCGGGCCGGGTGTCCGGTCTGCAGCGGGGCCGCCGCCGCCACGCAGGGGCCGGCATGAGGCCGCTCCTCCCGGCCGCGCGGCTCGACGTTCGCGCGCACGCCTGCCCGGTCACCTGGGTGAAGGCCCGCATCGCGCTCTCCCGCATCCGGGAGGGCGAGGTGCTCGAGGTGCTCCTCCGCGACGGGGAGCCGCGCGAGAACGTACCACGCAGCGCGGAGGAGGACGGACACCGCGTGCTGCGGCTCGAGCCCGCGCCCGAGGAGGGCGCCGACATCTGGCGAGCCTGGCTCGTGCGCGGTCCGTCGACGGAGGAGCGGGCGTGGCCCTGAACGACGCGGAGATCGGGCGCTACGCCCGGCAACTCCTCCTGCCCGGCATGGGAGAGGGCTCCCAGGAGATCCTGCGCGAGTCCCGGGTCCGCGTGACCGGCGGCGGGCTCGCCATGGCCCCGGCCATCTACTACCTGGCTGCCGCGGGGGTGGGGACGCTCTGGATCGACGATCCCGACGAGGTGAAGCCGGGCGCCGGCGCGGGCTTCGCGCTCGGCCCAGCCGACCTGGGGCGGCCTCGGGGAGCGGCGCTGGCGGAATTCGCCCGCAGGTCGAACGGCCTCGTCACGGCGGGCCCGTTCCGCCCGGGGTCGCGCCCGACGGCCCTGCTCGTGTGCGGATCCTCGCTCGACGTCTCCCGCGCCATCGCCGACGAGGCACGGCTGCTCCAGCTCCCGCACGTCGTCGCCGACGTGGACGGGCAGGGCGGAGCGGCGACGTCGGTGCCGCTCGGCGCCCCCTGCTACTCCTGCGCGACCCGGCCCGGGCTGGGGGTGGCGCCCACCGCCGAAGGGGGGGCGACCGTGGGAGCGCTCGCCGCGCTCGAGCTGGTCCTGCTCCTCACCGGGGCGTCGCTCGAGCCCCGCGCGCGTCGCATCGAGATCTTCCGCGGCACTCCCCTGGTCCGGGCCA
>DAIEMM010000499.1 GCA_027349605.1 Anaeromyxobacteraceae bacterium | reverse complement strand
CGTGCCAACCGTCGCGAAGCTCTTCGAGCTCCTCGCCGCCGTGGCGCCCACCGAAGAGTTCGTGCTCCTGGAGAGTTCCCACCGACGTCGCCGCGAACCCGGCTGAACGGCGGTCGCCTGACCCCGGGCGCGACAGGCCTCCTTGGTAGGGTGCCCCCGTGTTCGACCAGCCCATCGATGCGCTCGTGTACCGGGACCTGGAGGTCCGCCAGCTCGGACGGCAGGTCGAGCTGGCCGTCCAGCAGCTCCGCGCGGGCGACTTCCGCGCCGCCGACGCCCGCAAGCTGAAGGGAACGGCGCTGTACCGCGCCCGGCTGGACGACCGGAACCGGCTGCTCTTCAAGTTCGGCGAGCACGGCGGCAGACGGGTGCTTCTGGTCCTCGAGGTGGTGCACAACCACGACTACGCCCGGTCCCGCTTCCTGGGCGGCGGCGAGGCGAGCGAGGCGGACTTCGAACCTGTGCCGGCGGGCGCGACGTCGGAAGGCTCGCCCGGCGGCGGCTGGAAGGGTGTCGACGCCGAGCGGATGGCCTATCTCAACCCGGCCTCGAAGGTGCTCCACGTCCTCGACAAGCCGCTCTCGTTCGACGACGCCCAGGCGGCCGTGTTCGACACCCCGCTGCCCATCATCGTCATCGGCTCGGCCGGCTCGGGAAAGACCGCGCTCACCCTGGAGAAGCTCAAGACGTTGCCCGGGCACGGGCTCTACCTCACCCGGTCCTCGTTCCTGGTCGAGAACGCGCGGTCGCTCTACTACGCCCATCGCTACGCCAACGATGGCCAGGAGGTGGATTTCCTCTCGCTCTCGGAGCTCGTCGAGACCATCCAGGTTCCTTCGGGGCGGGAGGCCCGCTGGCGGGACTTCGCGGCCTGGTTCGAGCGGCACCGCGGCGCCTTCAAGTTGCGGGAGCCGCACCGGATCTTCGAGGAGGTGACCGGTGTCCTCACGGGCTCGGCCGAGAAGGGCCCGTACCTCGGCGAGGACGAGTACCTGGCCCTGGGCGTCCGGCAGTCGATCTTCCTCGGCGAGGAGCGGCACACCGTCTACCGGGTCTTCGAGAGGTGGCTCGCCCACCTGCGCGAGCACGGTCTCTTCGACGCCAACGTGGCCGCCTGGGAACGGCGAGGACTGGCTCCCGAGCGCTACGACTTCCTCGTGATCGACGAGGTGCAGGACGTCACCCCGGTCGAGCTCCGGCTGGCGCTCGCCACGCTGAAGGACAAGCAGGCCTTCCTGCTCTGCGGCGACTCCAACCAGATCGTGCACCCCAACCTCTTCTCCTGGGCCCGGGTGAAGAGCCTCTTCCACGGCGACGGGGGGCGCCACGGCGACCCGTCGCCCCTCGACCGGATCCACATCCTGTCGGCCAACTACCGGAACACCCGGGCGGTGACGGCGCTCGCCAACCGGCTGCTGCTCGTCAAGCAGCGTCGCTTCGGCTCGGTGGACCGGGAGAGCAACTACCTGGTCGAGTGCGTCAGCGGCGAGGAGGGCAGGGTGGAACTGCTGTCCGACGTCCCGGACGTGCGCGCCGAACTCGACGAGCGGACCCGCCGCTCGGCGCGGACGGCGGTGGTCGTGCTCCGCGACGAGGACAAGGCGGCGGCCCGGGCGGCCTTCTCCACCCCGCTCCTCTTCTCGGCCCAGGAGGCCAAGGGGCTCGAGTACGAGAACGTCGTGCTCTTCAACCTGGTGAGCGGCGCGGCCAGGGAGTTCCGGGAGTGCGCCGCCGGCGTCGACCCGGCCGAGCTGGACGGCGACATGGAATACGCCCGGGTGCGCGACAAGGCGGACAAGAGCCTCGACGCCTACAAGTTCTACGTGAACGCCCTGTACGTCGCCATGACACGGGCGGTGAAGTCGCTGGTGGTGGTCGAGGCCGATCCCGGCCACCCGCTCCTCGCGCTCCTGGCGGTGGGGCAGGCCGCCGACCACGTCGAGTTGGCCGCGGAGGAGTCGTCCCGGGAGGAGTGGCAGCGGGAGGCGAGGCGGCTCGAGCTGCAGGGCAAGGCCGAGCAGGCCGAGCAGATCCGGCGCGACATCCTGGAGGTGCGCCCGGTGCCCTGGGTGGTGGCCGACGCGTCCGCGCTGGCCGGGCTCCAGGCCCGCGCGCTCGGCCCGGGGCCGACGGACAAGGCGGCGCAGCAACTTCTCTTCGAGTTCGCGGTGACCTACGACGTCCCGGCGCTCCTGCCCCAGCTGGTGGCCGCCGGATTCCGCCACGCGCGGAGGGCGGAGTCGGGCAAGGCCTACATCGAGGAGACCCACTACGCCGAGTACGGGAAGCGGCGTTCCGCGCGCCTCCAGGACCAGATCCGCGTCCACGGCCTGGACTTCCGCAACCCGCTCAACGAGACCCCGCTCATGGTGGCGGCCCGGCTTGGGCGGCACGACCTGGTGACGGAGCTTCTGGCCCTGGGGGCCGACGGCGAGGCGATCGACACGGCAGGCCGGACCGCGTTGCGGGTGGCCCTGTCGGCCTGGCTCGACCAGCGGGGCGTGAAGTCCGCGGCCTTCGAGCGCGTGTGGGAGCAGCTGGCCACCGCGCCCCTCAAGGTGAAGCTCGGCGACCGGATGGTGAAGCTCGACCCGTCCACCGGCGAGTGGGTCCTCCTGCAGCTCTGCCTCGTGCACGTCCGGCGCATGGCGGGTGCGGCGGCCCAGCGGGGTGCGCTCCCGGTGTTCGACGCCCCCGGACTGGCCCGGCTGGTCGCCGACCTGCCACCCCGCACCCTGGCCGACTACCGGCGCCAGCGGGCGTACCTGTCCTCCCTGCTCACGAAGAACGAGATCGGCTCGACGAATCCATACGGGCGGCGCCTCTTCCAGCGCGTGCGGCGCGGCGCCTACATCCTCTGCCCGGCACTCGAGATCGAGGTGAAGGGGGAGTGGGTCCCGGTCGGCGACCTCATGGGCCTGCCCTCCCTGTTCGAGGCCATCGGGCCCGAGGCCGCGCCGGTCGCGAGGTGGATGGCGGAAGTGCGTGCCGCGCTCGCGCTTCCCGCTGCTCCCGCGACGGACCCGGCGAACGAGGGTGGCGGCGGCGGACGACCGCCCGCCCAATGATGCCGCCAACATGGATGGCCCGGTCGCTCGGCGATCCGTGCCTGCACAGACGACGACGTTCCGCTTCCGTTCGAGGTCAAGGTGCCCAACGCCAAGGCCCGGGCGGGCATGGCGGAGCTGACCAGGGCGTTCCATCGGGACTGGAGGAAGGTCGGCCAGGAGTCCACGGCAAGCGGGCGGGCGGTCTGCTTCAAGCCGTCGTGATGCTTCCGGTGAAGGACCGCCCTCTCCCGCGTGATGGACGGGTCAGGTCCTCATCTCCCGGGGTGTGGTCCCTAAAAGGAGCTGTGGGGGCAACCTCGCAAGTGGGAGCATGTGCAGCAGAGGGACAACACGGCACGAAAGCTCAAGACCGATGACCGCCGGAAGCTCCGGGCGGATGCGGAGGCGCAGCTCGCTCGCGCTCCCCCGGTGGCGAGGCCGAACGAGCCCCCCGGTGCTCTTCTGCATGAACTCCAGATCCACCAGATCGAGCTGGATATGCAGAACGAGGAGTTGCGGAGGAGCCAACTCGAACTGGAGCGGGCCCACGACCGCCAGATCGACCTCTACGACTTCGCCCCGGTCGGCTACGTCACGCTCGACGAGAAGGGGGTCGTCACCGACGCGAACCTGACGGCGGCCCGTCTCCTCGGTAGGGACCGGAAGCGCCTGGTCGGCCGACCGTTCGTGAGCGTCGTCCGGGGAGCCGACGCCGATGGCTGGCATCGCCTCGTCAGGACCCTGGCCCGAAGGGAGGAGGTCGCGACCTGCCGGCTGGCGCTCACCCGGGGTGACGGGACGTTCGACGCCCTGCTCGCGTGCGAGCAGAGGGAGGGAGGGCCTGCGGGGGCGCGTGTGCGGGTCGTCCTCACCGACGTCACCGAGCTCGCGCAGTCGGAGAAGGCCTTGCGGGAGAGCGAGCACTGGCTGCGGATGAGCCAGCGCGTCACCCGGGTCGGGCACTACGTCTTCGACGTGGGGGAGGACCACTGGACCAGTTCCCCCACGCTGGACTCCATCTTCGGAATCGACGAGAGCTTCCCCCGCAAGGGCTCGGACTGGCTCCGGGTCGTCCACCCCGACGACCGGGCGTCGATGGAAGTCCACCTCGCCGACCTCCTCGCTCGCGGGGCCCAGTTCGACCAGGAGTACCGGGTGGTCGACCAGGCGAGCGGAGAGGTCCGCTGGGTCCATGGCCTGGGAGAGCTCCAGCGCGGCCCCGGCGGTGAGCCCGTCCGGCTCGTGGGAACGATCCAGGACGTCACGAAGAGGAAGCGCCTGGAGGAAGAGCGGAACGCCGCACAGGCCCAGCTCGCCCTGGCGGCACGCCTCGCGGCCATGGGCACGTTGGTGACCGGCGTCGCCCACGAGATC
>DAIEMM010000497.1 GCA_027349605.1 Anaeromyxobacteraceae bacterium | reverse complement strand
CGTGCCGATCTTCTTGGCTGCCGTGGCCATCATTCTCCTTGCGACCCGACGTCGCGCCGGGCGAATCCACGCCCCGGCCTCCGTTCCACGAGCCCGAGCAACTCGAGCTCCATCAATCCCGCCAGCACCGCGCCCGGACCGACGCCGGCCCGCCGGGCCACCTCGTCGGCTCCCCGGGGCTCGCGGCCGAGCGCCCTCCAGAGCGCTGCCGCCTCGCCACCCAGGCTGCCCGGGTCGGCGTCCGCGGTGTGCGCCCCGATCCGGGCCTCGAGGCCCAGTCCGGCGACGAGCTCCTCCACCGTCCGGAATTCCGACGCCCCCGCCGCGGCGAGCTGGCGGAGACCCTCGCCCTCGTCCCAGGCGACCCCCGCGACCACCCAGACCGGCTGGCCCAGGCGTGCCGCCCGTCCTGCGGTGAGGAGCGCGCCGCTTCGTGCACCCGCCCTCACGACCACCGTCGCCTCCCCCAGCGCAGCCACGATCCGGTTGCGCTTCGGGAAGCTCCACGTCGCCGGACGCTGGTCGTCGTCCGCCTCCGCCACGAGACCGCCGCCCGTCTCCACGACCCGGGCGAACAGCCCCCGGTTCTCCGCCGGGTAGAGGTGATCGAGCCCCCCTCCCAGCACGACCACCGTCCGTCCACCGCCCTCGACGGCACCGGCGTGGGCGGCCGAATCGACCCCGGCAGCTCCACCGGAGGCCACCCAGGCACCCGTCCGGGCAATCGCGTCGCCGACCCGCCGGGCCTGCGAGAGCCCCTCGGGCCCCGCGGACCGGGACCCCACGACCGACACCACCCGGTCACCTGGCCGGGGCAACTCCCCTCGAACCCTAAGGAAATCGGGGGCGTCGTCCAGGAGCTCGAGGGCCCTGGGCCATCCTTCCTCGCCTCGGCGGATGGTTCGAGCACCCCACATTCGGCGGGGTCATATACGCACCGCGGCGGGGCAGGTCAAGCGACGCCCCCCGCAAGCCGTTCCGTGGACGGGCGCTAACCCCCTTGTTTCACTGGCGCCGCTTCCGCCGACGGCCGCATCTCGACGTGGTCCCCCACGAGCAGTTCCGCGATGGCTCGGCGCACGTAAGCCGAGGACGCGCGCTCCTGGGCGTCGAAGACGACGACCCGGCCGATGACCTCCCGGGGCAGCGCCGGGTCGTTCAGGGGACGGTCGATGGCTGCGAGGAGCGGGTCGCCCGACCGGACCACCTCGAAGGTGTTGCCGACGTCGACGCCGTCGGCCGTGCCCTTGTCCAGGTAGACCACGCTGAACTCCGCGGCGCCGGTGACGATCGTGGGCTGCAGGCCGATGATGAAGGCGTCGAGCGAGGCGCGGTTGGGCCTCACGAACAGGGGACGCTGGGCCAGGTCCACCGACGGACCGATGAGGTCTCCGCGCTCGATGCCGTCGTTCACGTAGGTGATGACGAGGGAGGCGGCCTTGCCGGGCTCGACGGCGGTGACGCGGGCCGTCCCGAGGATGACGGTGGTCCAGCCGAACTGCCGGTGGGTCACCGGGTGGATGATGGGGCCCTCCGTCCGGTAGACGGAGAACTTCTGCCCGACCTTGACCGAGCCGGGGTCCTTGAACCGGCCGTAGATCCGGTCTCCGGTGGTGAGGATCATCTTCTCCTCGAAGGCCGCGACCACGCTCCCGGACGCGTCGAGCTGGCCCGTGGTCACGAAGCTGTTGCGCAGGACGGCCGGCCCCCTGGGCCGGATCCCCCCGATCTTGTAGAGCCCTCCCACCGTGACGGTGTCCTCCTCGTCGAGCATCTGGGCGCGGTCGAGGCTCCCGCGGGACAGGTCGTCCACTTCCCGGGGAGGGACGGCGTCGCTGGCGACCATCTCGATGCGGGCCGGGGCCTCCGTGCCGGCGGGCGCGAGCCGGAGCGGGTTCCCCGGGTAGATCCAGTGGGGGTTCTCGATCTGCGGGTTGTAGGACCAGAGCTTGGGCCAGTACCAGGGGCTGTCGAGGAACTTGCCGGAGAGGTCCCAGAGCGTGTCGCCTCGCTGGATGACGTAGTTCTCGGAGCCTGGCTCGCGCCCCGCCGGGAGCGGCGCGGCCTCGACCGAGACGCCGCCCTCGAGGCGATCGGCCGCGGCATTCAGGTTGACGGTCCCCGGGGTTCTCGCGGGCGCCGGCACGGCCTGGGCGCCGTCGATGATCCCGGTGGTGCGCGCCACTCCGGTGTCCTGGACGGCCTGGACCCCGCGGGCGCGATCGAGGGCGTTCGACTGCGACAGGGCCAGCGACGGCAGGGCGACGAGGACGACGGCGATCTTCCAGTGGGTCATGGCGCGGCTCCTTGCAGCGGCGGGGCGTGCGCACGGGCGCGCTTCCCGGCGGGTGAATCGGGAAAATCCTTGACGAGGCGGGCCTGGAGACGGCTCGCTTCCGCGGAGCGGCCCCGGCGGACCTCGCAGGCCGCCAGCCCTTCGAGGGCGTCGGGCATGGCGCGCGAGGACGGGTACTCGGCCACCGCGCGCGCGTAGTCCTCGCAGGAACCATCGGGGTCGCCGGCCTCCCGGCGCGTGCGGGCGGCGGCGGAGATCGCCTCCCCTGCCCGGACGTTCGAGGGGTAGGCATCGGCGAACTGCTCGAGCGCACGGGCCCCGGCGAGCCCGGACGTCGAGCTGGCCTGGTCGTAGGCTTCCTGGGCCCCGGCCGGGGAGGACTTCCCGCCCGCGGAGAGCGCGGCGACGACCTCGGCAGACGGTTCCTGGATGGGCGTGGCGGTGGGGATGGCGGGCTTGGAGGCAGGCGCCTTCCGGGCCGGCTCGAGCCGGACCACCTCGAGGCCGGGCGGGATGACCAGGGCTTCCTCGGGCGGGGGCTGGGCCGCCGGAGACGCCTTGGCGGCGGCAGCCCGCGCCGCCAGCAGGTCGATCTGGGTGGCCATCGACTCGACCCGCCTCGTCAGTTCGGCGTTCTCCTGCTGGAGGGTCCGGACCTCGGAGCGCAGTGACGCGACGTCCTGCTGCACCTGCCCGCCACTGGTCGCGCAGGCGGACAGGACGAGGAGAGCCGCGGCGGCGGCGCTGGCGGAGGTCGAGGACAATTCCTCGAAGATTCTTGGTTGTCCATGCGTCACAGTCAAGAAACCGCGGCAATGAACGCGACGTGCCGCCCGGTCAGGCCGTCGTCTCGCCTGTGGGAGAAGAAGGTCCTTTCCTCACACGACGTGCACCGGCCGAGCGTCTCGATCCGGGCCGGGCGGAGCCCCGCCCTCCGCAGCAGGAGCTCGTTGGCCCGCCAGAGGTCCACCCGCGAGCCCTGATCCCGGGGGGTTGCGGTCACCGGACCCACCTCGTCCCGGAACCGGGCCGCCAGGTCCCTCGACACCTCGAAGCAGCATGGGCCGATGCCCGGCCCGATGGCCGCGAGGAGATCGCCCGGGCGGGCGCCGTACCGCTCGACGAGCGCCTGGACGCCGGCCGGGGCCGCGCCGCCGATGGTCCCCCTCCATCCGGCGTGGACCGCCGCCACCGCCCCGCTCCGGGGATCGGCGAGGAGCACCGGCACGCAGTCGGCGACCGAGACGCAGGCCGCGACACCGGGAGTGGAGGTGGTCACGGCGTCGGCCTCCTCGACCGGGTCGGTCCCTGCCTCGGCCCCGACCACGCGACATCCGTGGACCTGCCGGACCCTGGCGAAGGCGAGGCCGGTCGAGGCGCGCAGGCGGTCCCAGTTCTCCCGCACCCGCGCCGGGTCGTCGCCAACCGAGGTGGACAGGTTGAGGGTCGCGTACGCGCCCCGCGAGACGCCTCCCTCACGGGTCGTGAACCCGTGCCGGTAGGCTCCGAGGAGCCGGGCGGCCAGGATGCCGGGGCCGGGCACGGACGCCTACCGTCCTCGAGGGACGACCCCTCGAGCGATCTCGTCGGCCCGGGGGCGCGCGGCCGCCAGGTCGGCCTCGTGCTTCAGGAGGACGTTCAGGGTCTCGGAGACGATCCTTCCGTCCAGGGTGTGGGCCTGCAGGAGCACCAGGGAGCGGATCCAGTCGAGCGTCTCGGAGATGGAGGGGGCCTTCTTGAGGTCCATCGTCCGCAGCACGGCCACCGCGGCCACCGTCTGCCGCGACAGCTCCTCGGGGACGCCCGGCACGCGGGATCGAACGATGGCGAGCTCGCGCTCCTGGGACGGGAAGTCGATGAAGAGGTGCAGGCAGCGGCGCCGGAGCGCGTCGGAGAGCTCGCGGGTCGCGTTGGAGGTCAGCACCAGGCGCGGCGGGTGCCTGGCCCGCATCGTCCCCAGCTCGGGCACGGTGACCGCGTGGTCGGCCAGCACCTCGAGGAGGAAGGCCTCGAACTCCGGGTCGGCCTTGTCGACCTCGTCGACGAGGAGCAGCACCGGGACGTCGGAGAGGACCGCCTGGAGCACCGGCCGGGGGAGCAGGAAGCGCTCGTTGAAGAACACGTTGCCCTCGGCGTCGAGCCGGTCGGCCGCCTCGGCCAGCGTCCGGGTCCCGGAGAGCGCCTCGCCGATGCGCTCCTTCAGCATCTGCGTGTAGAGGAGCTGCTTGCCGTACTCCCACTCGTAGACCGCCTTGGCCTCGTCGAGCCCCTCGTAGCACTGGAGCCGGAGGAGCTTCCTCCCCGTCGCCCCGGCGAGCGCGATGGCGAGCTCGGTCTTGCCGACGCCGGCCGGGCCCTCGACGAGCAGCGGCTTCTCCAGCCGCTCGGCCAGGAAGACCGACGTGGCGATCTCGCGCGACGGGAGGTACCCCTGCCCCTCCAGCAGCCGCGCGCCCTCCTCGACGGACGCGAGCATTCCCCCATGCAACCACACGCGAGATTCCCCCGCCACCCTCCGCGGGCTAGACTGCGCGGATGGAACCTTCCCAGGGTCCCCTCAGCGAGGAGCTGTTCCATTCCTTCCTGTCTCTGGCCGTGAAGCGGCAGGCCAGCGACGTCCACTTCGAGGTGGGATACCCGCCCACCTATCGCGTGTTCGGCGAGCTCCTCGCGGCCAAGGTCCCTCCGCTCGGCCACGCCGACACCGAGGCCATCGCCAACTTCGTGCTCCAGGCGCCGGGCTCCGGATTCGGGCCGCTCGACTTCCGGGAGGTGGACCGCAGCTACTCGTTGCCCGGCGTGTCCCGTTTCCGCGCCAGCATCTTCAAGCAGC
This sequence comes from Anaeromyxobacteraceae bacterium, assembly GCA_027349605.1. Taxonomy (GTDB): domain Bacteria; phylum Myxococcota; class Myxococcia; order Myxococcales; family Anaeromyxobacteraceae; genus CAIOAK01. Next base: position 7,190 of record DAIEMM010000497.1, on the reverse strand, counting down.
GCGGCAGCTGGGGCGCGGTGATGCGCACCATCCCCTTCGCCGTCCCCGACTTCGCCACCCTCAACCTGCCGCCGGTGGTCTCCACCGTGGCGGACGCGCGCCGGGGCCTCGTGGTCGTGAGCGGCGCCACCGGCAACGGCAAGTCCACCACCATCGCCGCCATCATCCACCACATCATCCAGCAGGAGCGGCTGCACGTGGTCACGGTGGAGGACCCCATCGAGTTCATCTTCTCGTCGGGGCGCGGGCTCGTCATCCAGCGGGAGGTCGGGTCGGACACCGCCAGCTACTCCGACGCGCTCCGCGCGGCGCTCCGGCAGGACCCGGACGTGATCATGGTGGGGGAGCTGCGCGACCGGGAGTCGGCCGACATCTGCCTCAAGGCGGCCGAGACGGGCCACCTCGTCATCACCTCGCTGCACACGCCCGACGTCCCGCGCGCCATGGGCCGGCTGGTCGGACTCTTCCCCTCCGACGAGCAGGAGACGGTGCGAGCCCGGCTCGCCGACAACCTCCAGGCGGTGGTCGCGCTGCGGCTGCTCCTGCGGGCCGACGCCGCCGGGCTCATCCCCGCGGTGGAGGCGCTGCTGGCGACGTCGACGGTCCGTGAAATGATCCGGGACGCGACCCGCATCAAGGAGCTGAAGCCCTACATGGAGACCGCGGGCGCGGACCTGGGCATGCACTCGTTCGACCAGTACCTGTACAAGCTCCACGAGGCCCGCCGGATCTCCCTCGACACCGCCCTCGGCAACGCCACCAACCGCGCCGACCTGGAACGGCGCATCCTCATCGAGTCCGGGGGCCGCCCCGCGTGACCCTGGCCGCGGCCACTCCCGCGCGCATCCTCGTCGTGGGCCCGGACGCCGAGCTCGCGGCGGCGCTGCACGCCCAGGCGGCGGGCGCGGGGTGGCTCCTCTACACCTCGCCCGGTCCGGCCGACCTCGAGACGATGGTCCGGGCGGTGTCGCCGCTCATCCTGGCGCTGGTCCTGCCGGCCTCTCCCGACGCCACCTGGGGCGCGGCGCTCACCGCGGCCCAGGCCGCCGCCCGGGCCGGGGTCCGCGTGGTCATGGTGGCCCCGTCGCGAGAGGTGGTCGAGCCGCTCGCCGCCGTGGCGGGGGCGGAGCGCGCCCTCTCGCGCGCCGAGCTCCTCTCCCGGCCGGCCGCCCTGGCCGAGCCCGGGCCACCGCGCGCCGCCGCACCCCGGCCCGAACCGCCTCGGACACGGCCCGTCGTCGTCCCGGCGTCGCCGCCGGTCGCCGGCCCTCCGCCGTCGGCCTCGCCCCCGCGCCCCCCGTCGATCGTGCCCCCGTCCCTCGCCGAGGCAGACGAGCCGCCGCCGCGCGCGCCGGCACGACCCGCGCCGGACCTCATGTCGCTCATCGACGAGGAGCTCATCGAGGACCGGCGCCGTCCGCCTCCGGCCAACGCCAGGGTCGAGGTCGCGGTCAGCCTGGTCTCGGAGCACAACTTCTTCGTGGGCTCGACCCGCCGCATCGACTCGGGAGGCGTCTTCATCGCCACCGCGATGCCGCCACCGGTGGGAACCCGCATCCAGGTCCGGCTCGGCCTGGCCGACGGCAGGAAGCTCGACCTGGACGGGGAGGTGGCCTTCCTGCGGGCCAAGTCGGCCACCACCGGCCGGCAGCCGGCCGGGTGCGGCGTCCGGCTGATGGGCCTTCCGGGCTGGACCGTCGACGCCATCGAGCGCTTCTTCCAGGCGCGCCAGCCCATCGCCTACGCGGCGATCGACAGCCTGGGCTGAGGACGGCTTCCTAGTCGTCGACGGCGCGGTCGGTGCGCCGGACCCCGAGCAGGTAGGGCTGGATGAACCCCTCGATCTCGCCGTCGAGCACGTCGTCGACCTTCCCCGTCTCGACACCGGTCCGCAGGTCCTTCACCAGCCGGTAGGGCTGGAGCACGTAGCTGCGGATCTGCGACCCGAAGTCGATGTCCTTCTTCTGCGCCTCCTCGGCGTCTCGCACCGCCTGGCGCTTGCGCTCCTCGAACTCGTAGAGCCGGGAGCGGAGGATCTTCCAGGCCACGCCCCGGTTCTTCTGCTGGCTCCGCTCGTTCTGGACCGCCACCACGATGCCGGTGGGGATGTGGGTCAGGCGGACCGCCGAGTCGGTCTTGTTCACCTTCTGCCCGCCGGCGCCGGACGACCGGTAGGTGTCGATGCGGACGTCCGCCTCCTTGATGTCGATGACGATGTCGTCGTCGATCTCGGGGGTCACGTCCACGGCGGCGAAGCTGGTCTGGCGCCGGGCGTTGGCGTCGAAGGGGCTGATGCGGACCAGCCGGTGGACCCCCCGCTCCGCCTTGAGGAAGCCGTAGGCCCAGGGGCCGCGGGCGATGAACGACGCGGACGAGATGCCCGCCTCCTCGCCGGCCACCATGTCGGCGGGCTCGACCTCCCAGCCCTTCCGCTCGCAGAAGCGGACGTACATCCGGTAGAGCATGGCGGCCCAGTCCATCGCCTCGACCCCGCCGGCACCGCTCTTCACCTCGACGATGGCGTTGGCCCGGTCGTGCTCCCCGGAGAGCATGCGCCGGAACTCGAGCCCCTCGACCAGCCGGGCCACGTCCCCGGCGTGGGAGGCGGCCTCGGCGCGCGTGCCCTCGTCGCCGGCCTCCTCGGCCAGCTCGTCGAGCGCTCGCGCGTCCTGGAGCGAGGCGAAGGCCCGGTCGAACTCGCCGGTGGCGGCCTCGAGCTGGGACTTCTCCTTCAGCAGCGCCTGGGCCTTCTGGTTCTCGCCCCAGAACCCCGGGTCCTCGGCGAGACGCGAGATTTCGGCGGCGCGGGACCGCTTCCGCTCTACGTCAAAGAGACCCCCGGAGCGCCTCCAGGCGGGAAGCGATCTCGTCGAGGCGTGCTGCGGTCTGGGACGGCATGGCGGTCAGTTCTCCCGGGTGGCGCGGCGGGCGGGTCGGCGGAGCAACGCCGCGCCCAGCATGAGCGCCGACGCGATCCCGCAAGTCCAGGCGAAGATATCACCGAATCTCGTGTAGGGCGTGAGGCCCCGCATGATGGGGAGCTCGCCGACCAGCAGGCGAGGCGGCTCGTCCGGGTCGGGCGCGAGCTCCCGGTCGACCGGCCCGACCTCGAGGGCGCCCGGGGCGAGCTCGCCGGTGGGGTGGATGATGGCGCTCACCCCCGCGTAGGCCGGCCGCGCCACCGACCGACCGGTCTCGATGGCGCGCATGCGCACGATGGCCAGGAACTGGTACGGGCCCGAGGAGGAGCCGTACCAGGCGTCGGTGGTGGGGTTGACGAGGAATTCCGCGTCCTGGAGCACGAAGGTGCGCGCCACCTCCGGGAAGATGGCGTCGAAGCAGATCATGGGGGCGAAGGAGATCCGCCGGCCGCCGCTCTCGAAGGACATGGGGGCCAGCCGGCCGCCGGCCGCGATGGGCGCCATGGCGGGGACGACCGAGCGGAGGAAGGGCAGCCACTCGCGCAGCGGGACGTACTCGCCGAAGGGCACGAGGTGGTGCTTCACGTAGCGGTCCGCGACCCGGAGGCTGGGGTCGAGCAGGAACGCCGAGTTCTCCACCTGCGCGGTGCGCCCCTCCGGCCCCTGCATCCACCGCACGGTCGTCGCCCCGAGCAGGAGGTGCGCCTGGCGGAGCGGCGTGAGGTCCGGCGCCGCCGCCAGCAGGCTCGTGAGGCCGGGGGGGAGGGCCCGGGGCCAGGAGGCCTCGGGCCACGCCACCAGCGCCACCCCCTGCCGGTCGGCCTCGAGCGTGAGAGGCCACATCCGCCCGACGATCCGCTCCGCGTAGCGCGGCCCCTGGTTCTTCACCTCCTGGCTCACGTTGGCCTGCACCAGGCCGATCTTCACCCAGGGTGCCTGGGCCATCTCGCGGCGCACCGTGGAGAGGTGCCAGGCGCCGAAGGCGAGGGTCGCGGCCATCGCCGCCGCCGCGACCGCGGTTCCCCTCCAGGGCCGGGGCGCGCCGCCGCCGGCGCGGGTGCTCCTCCACCACTCCGCCCCCACGCAGTTCACCAGCACCACCAGCCCGGCCACCGCGTAGACGCCTCCCAGCGCGGCCAGCTGCGCCACCGGCCCGTTGCGCACCTGGGTGTAGCCCAGGTTGCCCCAGGGGAAGCCGGTGAAGAGGTAGTTGCGGGAGAACTCCGTGGCGACCCAGACCACGGGGAGGTGGATCCACCGGGGCCAGCCGGTCCGCTTGCCGATGGTGAAGGACGCCCAGAATGCGGCCGCCCAGTGGGCGGCCATGTAGAGCACCAGCGCCGAGAGCCCCACGAAGGCGACGCCCTGGGAGAGCCCGCCGAAGGCCGTCATGGCGTGGCTCACCCAGTAGATGGCCGCGTAGAACATGGCGGCGCCCGCGACGAGGCCGAGCAGCGCGGCCTCGAGGGGCCCCGTCGCCCCCTGCAGCGCGACCAGAGCGGGAACGAGCCCGACCCAGGCGAGGACCTCGAGGACCCCGGCCGGGTCGACTTGCCGGAGCGAGAGGCCCGGCACCACCAGCGGCAGCGCCAGCGCCTCGAGCAGCCCCCCCAGGGCGGCGAGCGCGAACCTCCCGGCTCGTCTCCTCATCGCCGCCCGCGCCTTCCCAGGGATTCGGCGACCATGCCCACGCGCCCCAGGAGCTCGTCCTCGAGCCTGGCCATCTCGCGCGCCTCCCCGGGCCGCTGGTGATCGTGCCCCACGAGATGGAGGATGCCGTGGACCAGGTATCGGTCGACCTCCTCCCCCAGGCTGCGGCCGGCCCGGCGCGCCCGGCGCCCGGCGACGTCGAGCGAGATCGCCAGGTCGCCCAGGTGCGACCCGCTTCCAGGGGGGTCGTCGGCCGGGAAGGAGAGCACGTCGGTGGCGTGGTCCACCGATCGCCACCGGCGGTTCAAGGTCCGGATCCGCCCGTCGGTGGTGAGGAGGATCGAGAGGCCCGCGCCCGGACGGCCGAGCGCGGAGAGGAGGTCGCGGACACGGGCCCTCACGCGCCGGGCCAGAGCGCCTCCGGAGGGATGCTCGCTTCGCAGCTCGACGTTCACGGCCGGACGAGCTGGAGCGACGCGGCGCGGTCGGGTGGCGGCGGGAGCGGAGAGGCGCCGGACGACCGGGCACGGTAGACGGCCAGGAGCGCGGCGGTCATGGCGCGGGCGATGGAGTCCAGGTCGCCGATGGTGAGCTCGCTCTCGTCGAGCTGGCCCTCGTCGACGATCTCGGCGATGCGGCGGCGCACCACCTGGAGCACCCGCTCCGGCGAGGCCTCCGGCATCTCCCGCGAGGAGGCCTCGCAGGCGTCGGCGATCATGACCAGCCCGGCCTCGCGGCTCTGCGGCCGCGGGCCGCCGTAGCGAAAGGCCGGGGCGAGGTCGACGTCGGCGTCGCCGACGCGGCGGTCCTTGGACCAGAAGAAGGAGACGAGCCGGGTCCCGTGGTGCTGCGCGACGATGTCGACCACCGCCCGGGGCAGCTTCCAGCGGCGCGCCGCCGCCACGCCCTCGCCGACGTGACGACGCACCCGCTCCGCCCCCGTCTGCGGCGGCAGGTCGGCGAGCCTGTTCTCCCCGCGGGTGTTCTCGATGAAGGACCCGGGGTCGGTCCCCTTCCCCAGGTCGTGGAAGTGCGCACCCACCCGCGCGAGGAGCGCGTCGGCGCCGATGGCCTCCGCGCCGGCCTCGGCCAGCGCCCCGGCCACGACGGAGTGATGCCAGGTCCCGGGCGCCTGGACGATGAGCTCCTTCAGGGCCGGGTGGTTCAGGCTGGCCAGGTCGCGCAGGCGCAGGTCGCTCGCCAGCCCGAGGATCCGCTCGAGCAGCGGCGCCAGGATCACCACGAAGAGCGGCAGGAGAACGGCACCGGAGAGGAAGGCGGCCACGAGGGCAGCGGCCAGGTCCAGGGAAGGGAGCTCGAACCGGGCCCGTCCGGCGAAGAGCCAGCCCGCCGCCACCAGAACCGCCTGGAGCGCGCCCACGGCGAGTCCCGCCCGCCAGACGTGGCGCCGGCGCTGGACCCGGGCGAGCAGGAGCGCCGCGGCGACCGACGCCAGGGTGAACTGGACGCCCAGCACCACCGAGGGGCCGCCCAGGAGACCCACGGCCGACCCGACGGCGATGGCGAGCAGCACCCCCGCGGCCGGGGAGAGCAGCATGGCCGCCACCGCGGCCCCGGCGGGGACGGGCACGAGGAGGAGGAAGGCCTCCGCGCCGAGCGGCCGGAGCTGGTCCGGGAGGTGGTCGGCGGCGGCCATCCCTCCGGCCGCGGCACCCAGCATGGCCAGGAAGAGCGCGGAGAGCAGGAGCGCTCCGCGCCGGCGCGGCCGGATGGAACCGCCCAGCCGGGCCGCCGCGGCCCAGAGGACGATCAGGGTGGCCCCCACCAGGACGCCCGCGCCGACCCGCATGGCGGCGCGATCGAAGAGCCGGGTCTGCTCCCTCATGCCGCGCAGGACGGCCAGGTGGCGCCGCTCGATCCGCTCCCCGGCGGGGATCACCACCTCGCCACGGCGGATGGGGATGACCACCGGTGCGACCGCGGCCGCGGCCAGCGTCCGGCGGCGCTCGGTCTCGGCCTGCGAGAGGACGAGCGACGGGCGCAGCAGGTCGGAGGCGACGCTGGCCAGCGCTGCGCGCAGGCGGGGCGGCGTGTCGGGCAAGGCCGCGGCGTCGCGCTCGACGCCGGCGCGGGCCGCGGCCAGGTCGCCGAGGCCGTCGAGGTCCCGCTCGCTCCGCTCCCCGCGCACCACCCCGCCGCGGACGTCGCGGACGCGGATGCCCCGCTCCCGGTCGGCGGCGAGGAGCGACCGGTCCTCCACCACCGGCGCGGCCAGCCCGCGGTGGGTGAGCGAGAGGAGCTGGTCCTCGACCCCCTGGCCGAACCGGGCCTCGGAGAGCGCCGCGAAGCTGGGGTCGTCCACCCAGAGCTGGAGCCGGGAGGAGAAGTCGTCGCGACGGGCGGCGTAGTCCCGGAGGAGCTCGGCCTGGTCGGCGCGCGTCTCCTTGCGCCCCGGGCCGCGCCGCTCCTGCCAGCGCGCCTCGGTGGCGCGCATGAGCTGGAAGGCGCCGTGGACCCTCGCCGCCGCCTCCTCCTCGGCGCCCAGGTCGTGGTCGAAGACCCGGGGCTCGTCGGCGGCCGCCTCCTCGCGCCGTCGCTGCGTCCCCTCCTCGTCGGGGACGGCGAGGTCGCGGGGCGCCCGGACGGTGGCCGGCGCCG
>DAIEMM010000490.1 GCA_027349605.1 Anaeromyxobacteraceae bacterium | reverse complement strand
CAGCCCAAGCCCAAGAAGAAGCAGGAAGTCCGCGAGCGCGCCAAGCCGAAGGTCTAGCGCCACGGCGCCGGCTTCAGCCGGCGCAAGAGCGGGTTCGCGGAACCGCTCCGGAACGAAGAAGGGCCGGCGAGCGATCGCCGGCCCTTCTTGGTTCCGGACGGAAGCCGGCGCCGCGGCAAGGCGCCGTGCGATCAGGCCGGGGGAACCTCGGGAGGCCCGCCCGACCCGCCGCGCTTTCGGTCGCGCTCCGCCCGGTACCTGGCGTTCGGATCGAGCGCCTTCTTGCGCAGCCGGATGGACAGCGGCGTCACCTCGACGAGCTCGTCCTCGGCGATCCACTCGAGGGACTTCTCGAGGTTCATGTCCCTCGGGGGGGTCAGGATGATGTTCTCGTCCCGGCCCGCCGCGCGGATGTTGGTGAGCTTCTTCTCCCGGCAGATGTTGTACTCGATGTCGTTGTCGTGGGAGTGCTCGCCGACGATCATCCCGTTGTAGACCTTGTCGCCGGGCTTCACGAAGAGCTTGCCGCGCTCCTGGCCGTAGAAGCAGGCGTAGCCCACCGCCTCGCCCTCGCGGTCGGAGATGATGGCGCCCGCCTGGCGCTTGTCGATCCGCCCCTGCCAGGGCTCGTACCCGTCGAACTGCGAGGAGAGGATGCCCTCGCCGCGGGTGAGGGTGAGGAACTCGGAGCGGAAGCCGATGAGGCCGCGCGCCGGCACCCGGAACTGGAGGCGGGTGCGCCCCGAGCCGAGCGGCTGCATGTCCACCATGCGGCCCTTGCGCGGCCCGAGGGCGCTCGTGACCGGCCCGACGCCGTCGACGGGCAGGTCGCACACGAGCAGCTCCATGGGCTCGTGGACCTCGCCGGCGATGGTCTTGAGGACCGGCTCCGGGTTGGAGACGGTGAGCTCGAAACCCTCGCGCCGCATGTTCTCGACGATGACCGCCAGCTGGAGCTCGCCGCGGCCCACCACCTTGAAGGCGTCCGGGGTCTCGGTGTCCTCGACGCGGATGGAGACGTTGCGGTAGGCCTCGCGGTGGAGCCGCTCGCGGATGTTCCGGCTGGTGACGTACTTGCCTTCGCGCCCCGCGAACGGACCCTCGTTCACGCGGAAGACCATCGACATGGTGGGCTCCTCCACGCTGATGCGGGGGAGGGCCACCGGGGCCGACGGGTCGCAGAGGGTGTCGCCGATGCCGATCTCGTCGGCGCCGGCGATGCACACGATCTCGCCCGGGCCCGCGTCCTTCACCTCGACGCGCTTGAGGCCGTCGTAGACGTAGAGGCGCACGATCTTGGCGGCGACGATCTTGCCCTCCTCGCGGATGACCGAGATGGGCGCGCCCTCGCGGGCCACGCCCGAGGCCACGCGGCCGATGGCGAGACGTCCCACGTAGTCGTCGTAGTCGAGGTTGTCCACGAGCATCTGCAGCGTCGGATGCTCCTCCTCGGGCGGGGGCGGGATGTGGGTCAGGATGGCGTCGAAGAGCGGCTTCAGGGTGTCCGACTCGAACGCGCCGGCGACCGTGTGCGCCGCGCGCCACTCGCGGGCGATGGTGTAGATGACCGGAAAGTCGATCTGGTGCTCGTTGGCCCCGAGGTCGATGTAGAGCGAGTAGACGAGGTCGAGGACCTCCTTCGCCCGGGCGTCCTGCCGGTCGACCTTGTTCACCACGAGCACCGACGGCAGTCCCAGCGCCAGCGCCTTGGTCAGCACGAAGCGGGTCTGGGGAAGCGGTCCCTCGGCGGCGTCGACGAGGAGCAGCACCCCGTCCACGAGCCGCAGCGCCCGCTCCACCTCGCCACCGAAATCGGCGTGGCCGGGGGTGTCGACGATGTTGATCTTGATCCCGCCCCAGGTGACGGCGGTGTTCTTCGCGAGGATGGTGATGCCCTTCTCGCGCTCCAGGTCGTTCGAGTCCATCACCCGCTCGACCAGGGTCTCGTTGGAGCGGAAGACGCCGGCCTGTCGGAGCATGTGGTCCACGAGCGTGGTCTTGCCGTGATCGACGTGGGCAACGATGGCCACGTTGCGGATTCGGTCTCTGGCGATCATGGGAGGGGGGGAAGCGGGCGGGTTCATATACGCGCTGCGTCGAACCGGCAAGGAGAAACCACCCCGCCGGCCCCCGGAGGACGCGATGGAGAAGGTGGAGGGGTTGCACCACGTGGCGCTCCAGTGCGCCGACCTGGGCCGGTGCGAGGCGTTCTACCGGGACGTCCTCGGTCTGGCCGTGCTGCGCCGCTGGCCCGCCGAGGGGGGCGGCGACCGCAGCGTCTGGCTGTCCACCGGCGAGGGCTTCCTGGCGCTGGAGCGGGCTTCCCGCCCGGTCGAGGAGGCCCCGTTCGAGGACACCCCGGCGGGCTGGCACGTGGTGGCGCTCTCCATCGCCCGCGCCGACCGGCGCTCCTGGGAGGCCCGGCTCGCCGCCGCGGGAGTGCGCCTCGCCCGGCGCAGCCCGTTCTCCCTCTTCTTCCGGGACCCGGAGGGAAACCGGGTGGCCCTCTCCCACTGGCCGGAGGAGGCGTGATCTTCGCGCGACGCCGATTCGGGCGGGACAACTACCTCTACCTGCTCGCGGAGGGGGGCGACGCGGCACTGGTGGATCCGGCCGACCCGGAGACGGCGCTCGAGGTCTCCCGCCTCCACGGAGTCCACCCCCGGTGGATCGTGCACACCCACGGCCACGCCGACCACTCCGGGGGGAGCGCCCGGTTGCGGGAGGTGCTCGACGCCGAGGTGATCGGGCACGGGGCCGACGGGTCCTGGTTCCGCCCGGATCGGGACCTGGCCGGGGAGGGGGAGCTGGCGCTCGGCGCCCTGCGCATCGGCGTCCACCCGGCGCCCGGCCACACGCCCGGGTCGGTGCTGCTCGAGTGGCGGGGCCGCCTCCTCACCGGGGACACGCTCTTCTGGTCGGGGTGCGGAAACTGCCGGCACGGGGGAGATCCGGCCCGCCTGGCGGAGACCTTCCGCACCGTGTTTCCCGGCCTCGACCCTCGCCTCGAGGTCCACCCCGGGCACGACTACGCCGAGGTGAACCTCGCCTTCGTCCTGGAGCGCGAGCCCGGCAACCAGGCCGCCGCGGGGAGGCTCTCGGCGGTGCGCGCGGCCCGGGCCGCCCGGGTGGAGCCGGAGGCGACCGAGCTCGGCGAGGAGGTCCTCGTGAACCCGTTCCTGCGGGCCGGGGGGAACGGTCCATTCGTGGCGCTCCGCGCCCTGCGCGATGCCTGCTAGGATCCGCCTCGGGAGGTGCGGCGCGTGAAGGCCTGGCTCAGCGTCCCCAACGTGCTGACGGTGGCGAGGATCGTCCTCGCGCCGGTCTTCCTCTGGCGGTACCTGAAGGGCGACGAGGACGGAGCGCTCCTCACCTTCGCGGTGGCAGCCGCCACCGACGCGCTGGACGGGCTGGCCGCACGCCTGCTCCGCCAGCAGACCCGCGTCGGCGCCTTCCTCGACGCAGCCGCCGACAAGCTCCTCGCGGCCTGCGCCCTCATCGCACTGTCGGTGATGGACCAGGTGCCGTGGTGGCTGACCGGGGTGGTGGTGGGTCGGGACGTGATGCTCGCCGCCGGGTCGGCCTTCCTGATCGCCCACCGCGCGCCCTTGCCGGTCCGGCCGACCCGCGTCGGGAAGTACGCGACCGCGCTCGTGTTCTTCATCGTCGTGCTGGTCCTGGTGGTCGACTTTCACGGCACCCCGGCCGCGCGGAGCGCGCCCTGGGTCGCGGCCCTGGGGATCCTGGCCGTGGTGCTGGTGGCCGTGAGCGCCGTCCAGTACGCCCTGTCGTTCGCGGTCAGCCTGCGACTGGGCCGCCG
>DAIEMM010000474.1 GCA_027349605.1 Anaeromyxobacteraceae bacterium | reverse complement strand
GGCGGCCGCCTGCACCTCGCCGCCGGCCGCCTTCTGCGCGGCCGGGAACTCGGTAGGACGGATCGTGAACGCCTTGACCGGCGTGGCCAGGTCCACCTCCGCGAGCACGTTGCCCGCCCACATCGGGCGGTGGAAGGTGACGTCCGGCCCGGCCCCGCCGAAGCCCAGCACCTCGGTCGCGGTGGCGGCGCCGAGGCGCGCGGCCACGCGGGGCACCAGATCCTTGCCGAAGGCGGTGGCGGCGGCGCCCACGAAGGTGGCCCCCGCCGCCCTGGCGAGCTCGGCGACGACCGGTGCGAAGGCCTCGGCCAGGTAGTGCTCGAGGCCCGCCGCGTCGGCCGCGTGGACGGTGACGCCGTAGCCGGCGAGCTCGGTGGCCAGCGCGCCCACGCCCTTGCCGAGGAGGGCGACGTGGACCTTGCCACCGGTGCGGCCGGCGAGGACCTGGCCGGCGGCGACGGCGTGGAGGGTGGCCTTCTTGAGGTGACCGCCCGACTGCTCCGCGACGATGAGGACGTTTCCCATGGCGTTCTCCTAGAGGACCTTGGCCTCGCCCTTCAGCTTGGCGTAGAGCTCGGGGACGTCTGCGACCTTGAGGCCACCCTGGCGCTTGGGGGGCTCGGAGAGCTTCTTCACCACCACCCTGGGCGCGAGATCCACGCCCAGCGAGGCGGCGGCGATCTCCTCGACCGGCTTCTTCTTGGCCTTCATGATCCCGGGGAGCGACGCGAAGCGCGGCTTGTTGAGCCGGAGGTCGCAGGTGACGACCGCCGGGAGGTTCACGTCGACGAAGACGAGCCCGCCGTCCACCTCGCGAACCACCCGCACGCTCTTCCCGTCGGCGGCGAGGACGATGCCCGGCTGCTTCTTCTGCTCGGCCTCGCTCTCCAGGCTCTCGACCTTGGAGGCGAAGGTTCCCTGCCCGAGCCCGCGCCGCTCGGCCAGGTACTGTCCGACCTGGTTCTGGTCGTCGTCGATCGACTGCTTGCCGAGGAGGACCAGGTCCGGCTTCTCCTTCTCGAGCACCTTGTCGAGGATGGCCGAGACCACCACCGGGTCGAGCGGTCCGTCGTGCTTCACGAGGATGCCGCGGTCGGCGCCCATGGCCAGCGCGGCGCGGATCTCGGTGACCGACTTGTCGGCGCCGATGCTCGCCACGACGACCTCGCCGCCGTGCTTCTCCTTCAGGCGGAGCCCCTCCTCGACGGCGATCTCGTCGAAGGGGTTCATCTTGTAGTTGACGCCTTCGGTGACGATTCCCGTTCCGTCGGGCTTCACCTTGATCTTCGATTCGGGGTCCTCGACGCGCTTCGCCGTGACCAGGATCTTGAGGGGCATGGGGACTCCTTGACTCTAGAATCAACCGGGGACGCCCGATCTAGCCTGCTCCGTCCGAATGTTGCAACCCCCTTCGACACGGAGCGTCAGCGCCCTTCGAGGTACCCCACCGCCTCCTGCCGGACGCAATCGCAGTTGAGCCAGAGCAAGCCGCCGTTATCGCTGGTGAAATCGACGACCCGGATCACCCCGGCCATGCGGGCGTCGTCGGGGAGGAGAGCGGGGAGCAGGTTCCCGGCGGCGCGCAGCCGGGGCTCGTCGAGGAGGTGCCCCGGGTGGGCCGGATACAGGGCGACGTAGAGCATCTCCTCCTCCACCAGGTCGTTGAAGAAGTGGGAGCCGAGCGAGACGTCCGGCACCACGTCCCCGAGGCGCATGATCTCGCAGAGCACCGACACCCGCTGGATCTCGGCGAAGGAGACCGGGACCCCGAGGGCCACGGTGGTCGTCCCCCAGCGCCCGGGTCCGAGCAGCATCACCTTGCGGTCCACCTGCGGCTCGAGCCGCATCACCCTCCCGATCACGCGCGCCACCTCGTGCCGGTCGCCGGTACCGAGCGTCACGTAGGCGTCCGGGTCGACGTAGACCACCCGGTCGATGGGGGTGTGGGCGCTCGGGCCCACCACGGGGCCGCGCGACCGGAGCAGCACCCGCTCCTCGGGCAGCGATGCCGGCGCCGGGACGATGGCCCCCCCCTCGCGAACCTGGAGGGGCCGGCACTGGACCAGGTTGAGGCTGAGCTCGCCGCTCCCGAGGAAGTTGCCGGTGAACTCCACGTCCACCGGGTAGCGGTAGGCGTCCCGGAGCGTCTCGAGGAGCGCGCGCATGCGCTCCACCAGCGGCGAGCCCCAGAGCAGCTCGTCGAAGGTGAGCACCCAGCCGCCGTCGGGGCGCCTCGTGCCGAAGAGCCGGAGCGGCAGGGCGGGGGCCGCGCGGGCCGCCTCGGCGAAGGGGACCGAGGTGATGGTGCGCGCCCGCAGGTCGAGCACGTCCACGCGGTGCTGCGCGTACTCGGTCTTCTCGTCGAGCGTGCTCTCGGGCCGGATCGAGGGCGCGTTCAGCGCCACGAGGCGCGTGTAGTCGTCGTCGGAGCGGTCCACGGCGCGCGTGCCCAGGCCGAAGACGAGCCGCATCACCCCGGCCTGCGGGTCGATCCCGGCGTTCCAGACGT
>DAIEMM010000447.1 GCA_027349605.1 Anaeromyxobacteraceae bacterium | reverse complement strand
GGCGGCGGCGCCGGCGTTCCAGAAGCGGATGATCCCCTCGCGGTCGGCGAAGAGCACGGCGTCTCCGGCACCCTCCACGATGCGGCGGCACAGCCAGTCGCGGTCCAGGTCCTTCACCGGGTCGGTCACGGGGATCCTCCTCGTTCGGCGGACGGCGGGTCGGTCAGCTCCACGAGTCGATAGCGCCCGGGCGGGCCTCCTGCCACCCGCAGCCGCTTGCCAGGCCCGGCCGCGCTCGCGAGGGACGGCACGCGCTCCGCCTCGGTCACCACCCAGAGCCGCCCGGGGCGCGCGGCGAGCTCGCGCAAGCGCGCCGGGTCGACGACCTCGCGCACCCGGTTCCGACCGTAAAACGTCTCGCCTCGCCAGTTCATGAGCCAGGCCACGATCGGCTCGCCGGGCCCGGGGGCCTCCGCCTTCCACGCGGCGAACACCTCCCGTTGCGTCCAGTGGACGGCCAGCTCGGGCCAGTGGATCCAGGAGAGCCAGGCCGCCGAGAGGAGCGATGCGACGACGAGGCCGCCCACCGCCAGGCGGGCCGAGCGCCGGAGCGCGGCGGCGGCGAACCCGGCCAGGGCGACGGCGGCGAGCGCCGTGAGCGCCGGACCGGGGTCGAGGAGGTCGCGTGGCCAGGCGCGGCGCGGGTCGTAGGTGAAGAGGGCGGTGAGGAGGCGCGGCGTTCGCGCCAGCGACCACCCGGTGGCGGCGAGCGCGGCGACCCCGAGGAGCCCCGCGGTGGCGTGACGGCGGAGCCCGTCGTCGAGGAGCCGGTCGACGAAGAGCGCCGCGAGCACGAGCAGGGGCGGGACGAGCGGCAGCGCGTAGTGCGGATAGCGGGTGGCGGCGAAGCCCACGAGCTGGTAGCCCGCGGCGGCCCAGAGCCCGCACAGGAGCGCAAGCCCTTCCCGCGCGTCCCGCGGCCGGCCTCGCGCGTGCAGCGCCTCGCCGATCCCTCCCGGCAGGGCGGCCACCCAGGGGAAGGTTCCCACCGCGAGCCAGCCCAGGTAGGGCAGCCAGCCCCCGCCCGGCGACGGGACGTGCGCGCCGGTCCAGAGCCGCCGCAGGTGGTCGTACAGCCAGAAGCGCTGCAGGAAGGTCCAGCCCGCGTCGTCGCGCACCGGCCAGGCGGCCATGAGCAGGTACCAGGGCGCGGCGATCGCGAGGAAGGCGAGAGGGCCGGCGGGGACGGGCAGGCTGCCCACCCGCTCCACGAAGCGGAGCCGGGGAAGGCGCCGCCACTCCCCGGTGACGACGAGCCACGAGAGCAGCGCGACGCCCGGGAGCGCGAACCCGAGCGGCCCCTTCGCGAGCGTGGCGAAGCCGAGCAGGATCCAGCCGGCGCTGGCCCAGCCCGGGCCGGCCCGGTCGTCGAGGAGCGCCACCGCGAAGGCGAGCCCACCCGCGGTGGAGAGGGCGACGAGAGGGGCGTCGGGAACGGCCTGCCGCGCGAAGAGGGCCAGGAAGGGCGACGTGGCGAGGGCGACCGCCGCGAGCAGGCCGGCGCGGCGGGAGGCGAGGCGCGCCACCGCCGCGGCCGAGACGGCGACGCCCATCACGGCGAGGAGGGCCCCTGGCAGGCGCAGCCCCCACTCGGCCGCCCCCTCCCCGGCGACGGCGAGCCCGGCCGCACCTCCCCAGAGGAGGAGCGGCGGCTTCGAGAAGAACCCGGCCTCGCGCCACCAGGGGTGGACCCAGTCGCCCCGGAGGAGCATCTGCCGGGAGACCTCGGCGTAATGGGGTTCCCAGGGATCGACGAGCCCCACCGACCCGAGGCCGGGCAGGAAGACGGCGCCCGCGAGGAGCGCGGCCGCGAGCCAGACGGGGATCCGTGCCACCGGGCCCTTATCGCACCCCCGTCCCGGCGAGAGAAGGAGCGTCCCCCCGGGGGCGGGAACGGCTGCTTCCTTGGATCCCCCGCCACCGGGGGATATCCTCCGGTCCAGCGTGGCCTCCCCGGCACAGACCCCCGCGGCGCCGGAATTCAAGCCGCACGTCTTCGGCAAGTTCTTCCTTCTGCAGCGGCTCGCCGTGGGCGGCATGGCCGAGATCTTCCGGGCCAAGGTGGCGGGCGCCGAGGGCTTCGAGAAGGAACTGGTGGTGAAGCGCATCCTCCCGGCGCGCTCCCAGGACCAGGGCTTCATCCAGATGCTGGTGAACGAGGCCAAGCTCACCGTCCAGCTGACCCACAACAACGTCGCCCAGATCTACGAGTGCGGGTCCATCGACGGCACCTACTTCATCTCGATGGAGCTGGTGAACGGCGTCTCGCTGAAGGACATGATGGTCTCCTTCGCGCGCGCCGGGACCGCCATCACCCCGGAGCAGGCCATCTTCATGGTGCTCCAGCTGCTGCAGGGACTCGAGTACGCCCACCGGAAGACCGACGGCCAGGGCAACCCGCTGCGGATCATCCACTGCGACGTCTCCCCCGACAACGCGCTGGTCTCCTGGCAGGGCGAGGTGAAGCTGCTCGACTTCGGCATCGCCCGCGCCGCCACCGGCCTCTCCAACTACAAGGAGGGCATGCTGATGGGGAAGCTCGGGTACGTGGCGCCCGAGCAGGCCTCGCTGGATCGTCCCTGGGACCACCGGGTCGACGTCTTCGCGGCCGGCATCATCCTCTACGAGCTGCTCACCAAGCAGAAGCCCTTCCAGCGCGCCGTGGACGTCGAGTCCCTCATCCAGTCGCGCCTGGGCAAGGTGGTCCCCCCCTCCTCGATCGACGAGCGGCTCCCCAGGGAGCTCGACACCATCGTGCTCCGCGCCCTCGCCGCCGACCCCGACGAGCGCTACCCGGACGCCCGGTCCTTCGGCGACGCGCTGGTGGACGTGCTCTTCCCCACGCCCCACTCGGCCATCCAGGACCACCTGGGGCGGCAGATGCACGCGGTGTACGCGGAGCGGATCGCCCGGCAGCGGGCGGCCCGCGCCCACGACGCGCTGGTCATGAAGGTGCTCCGGAACGTGGCCGAGCAGCAGCGGGCCGCGGTCTACGACTCGGTGGCCAGCGCCGAGAGCACCGGCCCGCTCCACGGGTCGAGCCCGCTCTCCGAGCTCGGCACCCCGAGCATCGACATCGACGTGGACCGCGCCGCGCCGCGCCCTCCCCCTCTCGGCCCCGAGCGCATCCGCACCATCCGGGTCGGCGGTGGGCGCGCCCTCCTCGTGGGCCTGCTCTCCGGGCTGGCCGTGGCGGCGGCCGGGTTCGCCGCCGCTCCCTGGATCCGCGAGGGCGCGCTCGTCGTCTCCACCGATCCGCCGGGTGCACGGGTGACCCTCGACGGGAACCGGGTCCCGGGCACGACGCCGCTCGTGATCGAGGGGATCCGCCTCTCCGTCACCCACCGCGTCGAGGCCGTGGCGCCCGCCCACCGGGCGGCGGTGGTGGAGGTCGGCGCGGAGCCGGGGCGGCTCGCCCGCACGGTCCACCTCGTGCTCCCGTCGGCGCTCGGTGCCTTCACGGTGGAGAGCGATCCCCCCGGCGCCGAGCTGCGCGTGGACGGGAAGCTCCTGGGGCGGACCCCGTTCACCGTGACCGACGTGACCGTGGACGAGCGTCACCGCATCGACCTGGCCCTGCCCGGCCACGACGTCGACCAGTTCGTGGTGCTGCCGGAGAAGGACGGGAGCCGCTTCGGCCGCAAGCTCGTCCCCCGCCCGCGCGGGCCGGGGTAGGGCTCGCCCCCGTCATTCCCCGCGGAAGCGGGGAGGCCGGCGCTCGGCCCATGCGGCGCGGCCCTCGCGCAGGTCGGCGCTCTCGAAGGCGCGCGAGCGCAGGAACGCGACCTCGGTGCGCTCCGCCTCGGTGAGGCCGCGCTCCTGGGCCGCCTCGAGCAGCCGGAGGATGCGCTTCATCCCCTGCACGGCCAGCGGTGCGTTGGCGGCGATCTCGTCGGCGAGGGCCAGGGCGGCGGCCTCCGCGTCGGCGGACGAGGCCACCCGGTCGACGAGCCCGATGGCGAGCGCCTTCGCGGAGTCGAGGGGCCTCCCGGTGAAGAACATCTCCCGGGTGTGGGCCGGGCCGACGAGCGCGAGGAAGCGCCGCACGCCGGCTGCGGCGTAGACCACGCCCAGCTTGGCGGGAGGCATCCCCATCTTCGCCCCCTGGCTGGCGATGCGCAGGTCGCAGGTGGCGGCGAGCTCGCAGCCGGCGCCGAAGGCCGCCCCGTTCACGAAGGCCACCGTCGGGCAGGGAACGGCCTCGACCGCCTCCATGGCCCGCTCGGTGGCGAGGTCGGGCCGGTCGCCGCGCGGGCCCTCCCCCTGCATGGCGTCGATGTCGAATCCGGAGGAGAAGGCCTGGTCCCCGGCGCCGCGCAGGACGAGGCAGCGGACGCGGTCGGCGGCGGCACGCTCACAGGCCGCGGCCAGCTCGGCGAGCGAGCCGTAGTCGAAGGCGTTTCGCTTCCCGGGATTGTCGACGGTGAGGACCCGGACGAAGCCACGGTCCTCCACCCGGATCCTTCCCGGGGCCGCCATCACTCGACGACGGCCAGGACGTCACCCTCGGCGACGGCCTGTCCCTCCTTCACCCGGATCTCCTTCACACGACCGTCGACCGGCGACTCGACCGGCATCTCCATCTTCATGGACTCGAGGATGACGATGGCCTCGCCGGCGCTGACGGATTCGCCGGGGCTCTTCTCGACGCGGACCACGGTTCCGGTGATGTGGGCGGGGATGTTGGGCATGGTGCGCAACCTATCAAGGAAACGAAGAGGTCCGCCACGGGGGCGGACCTCGGTGAGACGGGGACGGAGTTTCCTCTCGTCCTTCGGCCGGTGGATGACCGGCCCTCTTGAGCGTCAGTCTCTCCCCTTGCGCGTCGTCGGGTCAACTGGATCCCGGCCGAAATCGACGGGACCTCGGGTGTCCTCCGTGGACGGGGCTTGACGGGTCGACATGGGGGCCCCGGGCTGGGGCCCGGCCCGCAGGAGGGTCCGCACGGTGGCGACGATGTCCTGGTACTTGACCGGCTTCTGGAGGAAGAAGTTGGCCCCCAGCCGGCTGACCCGCTCCCGCTCCTCGTCGCCCGCCGACGAGATCACGATGATGGGGAGGTGGCGCAGGCGAGGCTCGGCCCGGACCTTCTCCACCAGCGCGAAGCCGCTCATGACCGGCATGTAGACGTCGGTGATGATGAGGTCGATGGGGGGCTGCGCGTGCAGGCGGGCGAAGGCCTCGTTCCCGTCCACCGCCACGTCCACCGCCAGGCCGCCCACTCCCTCGCTGGCCGCGAGGCGGCGCAGCGCCGACGCGTACATGGCCGCCACGAGGGAGTTGTCCTCGACCAGCAGGACCCGGTATCCGGGCCGGCTCGACTCGGCCTGGGCGGCCGCCGCGACCGAGAGCCGTTCCAGCCGCCGCCGGTCGTCCACCCGGTCGGGCGGGATCCAGACCGCCACTCCGGGCGTCTGCGAGGAGCCGCCGGGGCGCATCCGCACCACCTCGACCTCCAGCTCCGCGGGCTCGAGCAGCTCGGGAAAGGAGATGAGCAGGGAGAGGCGCTCCCCCACCTCGAACTCCCTCTCGGTGCGGATGAAGAGCCCGCCCGCGGAGAGGTTCTCCGTGTAGTCGCGCACCGTCGAGGCGGCGCCCGGATAGTCCACCGCCAGGATGAGCGGGAATCGCGGGTGTGCTCGTTTCTCCGTCCCCATGTATCTCCGGCCGACCGGAACGCCTCCCCTGCACCGACGCGTGCGCTCCGATTATGCCCCGGCCCCGCAAGAAATCTCCTCCGCGACCGCGCCATCCGGTCGATTTCATCGGAAGTTGAAGGTGTAGCGGGGGCTCGGTAGTCTGCTGTCCGACATGTTCCGGCGCCACCGATACCGTCGCGAGCGCATCCTCCTGCCCGGCGAGAACGAGGGCCGGCGCAGCTTCCTCAAGTTCGGCCTGGCCGGCACGGCGCTGCTCGCCGTGGGCGGCGGGACCTGGCTGGGGACGCGCCGTACGCAGGTGTCCTCGGGGCTCACGGGACCCTTCGCGGTGCTCACGCCGGAGGAGGCCACCGTCTTCGTCGAGCTCTCGGAGCGGCTGCTCCCCCCGCGCCCGGGCTTCCCGGCCCCGCTCGACGTGGACCTGCCCCGGCGCATCGACGGCCTGCTCGGGCTCATGCCCGTGGAGGGGCAGAAGGAGGTCCGGCAGCTCGTCGGCCTCTTCGAGAACGCGCTCACCGGGCTCCTCTTCGACGGGCAGCTGAAGCCCTTCACGGCGTGCTCGCACGAGCAGCAGGACGCGCGCATCCGGGGCTGGCAGAGGAGCCGCCTCGACGTCCGGCGCACCGGCTTCCGGGCGCTGAAGAAGATCGTCTACTCGAGCTACTACGGCGCCCGCGAGACCTGGGCCGCCATCGGCTACCCCGGGCCGCCCCCGACCGGCGGGATGGTGGAGCGCGAGCCGCGCTTCACCCCTGGTACGATCACGGAGGGGGGGCCGCCCACCCCGCTGGCCCCGCCCCTGCCCGCACCCGAGGTGAAACCGTGACCGAGTCCCCGGGCCGCATCCTCGACGCCGCCGCACTCCGCAAGGACGTCGACGAGCGGCCCGACGTCTGCGTGGTGGGCTCCGGGCCGGGCGGAGCGGTGGTGGCGGCGCGACTGGCCGCGCGCGGCCTCCGCGTCGTGGTGCTGGAGGAGGGCGGCCACTTCCCGCCCGACCAGATGAAGATGGACGAGTCCTGGGCCTATCCCGCCCTCTACCAGGAGCGCGGGATGCGGGCCACCGCCGACCTGGCCATCACCGTGCTGCAGGGGCGCGGGGTGGGAGGCGGGACGCTCGTCAACTGGACCACGAGCTTCCGCACCCCGCCGCG
>DAIEMM010000423.1 GCA_027349605.1 Anaeromyxobacteraceae bacterium | reverse complement strand
AGTGGATGGAGCGCGGGCACTACTCCGCGCTGGCCGACTTCCGTGGCTCGCTGTCGCAGAAGGAGGCCCGCGACCCGCGCGCCTTCGAGCGCGCACAGTACGTGAACCTGATCCTGTCGCAGAACATGTAGACGGGCGAGGCCCCCCATGAAAGCAGTCGCCGTCTTCCCGGAGGAGCGCGCGCTCCGCCTGGTCGATCACCGTGAACCCGCCATCCTCGCCCCCGGCGACGTGGTGGTGCGGGTCCTCGAGGTGGGGTTCTGCGGGACCGACCGCGAGATCGCGGCCTACCGCATGGGCGCCCCGCCGCCGGACTCCCCCTACCTGGTCCTCGGCCACGAGGCGGTGGGCGAGGTGGTGGAGGTGGGCTCGTCGGTGCGCCGCATCCGCCCCGGCGACCTGGTCGTCCCCACCGTGCGCCGCCCCTGCCGCCGCGAGACCTGCCGGGCCTGCCGCATGGGGCGCCCCGACTTCTGCCTCTCCGGCGAGTACACCCAGCGCGGCATCAAGGAGGCCCACGGCTTCCTGGCCGAGCGCTTCTCCGACGACGCCCGCTGGCTGCAGCCGGTGCCGCGCGAGCTGCGCGAAGTGGCGGTGCTGACCCAGCCGCTCTCCATCGCCGAGACGGCCATCGCCGAGCTCGAGCAGGTGCAGAAGCGGCTCCCCTGGGCGGCGCTCGGCGAGACCGGGGGCGCGGGCAAGCGGGCGCTCGTGCTCGGGGCCGGGCCGGTGGCGCTCCTCGGCGCCATGGCGCTCGTGGTGCGCGGCTACAAGGTCACCGTGTACTCGCACGCCGGGCGCGGCGACAAGGCCGAGTTCGCCGAGTCCATCGGGGCCCAGTTCGTCACCGCCGACTAGGAGAAGCTGCAGTCGCTCGCCGGCCACCTCGGGCGCATCGACGTGATGCTCGAGGCCACCGGCGCCACCCCCGACGCGCTCGCCGCCATGGAGCACCTGGGGCGCAACGGCGTGTACCTCCTCACCGGCGTCCCGGGCCGCCGCGGCGCCTTCACCCTCGACGCGGGCTTCCTGCTCCACGGGATGGTGCAGCGGAACCAGGTCATCCTCGGGCCGGTCCACCCCAGCGCCGAGGCCTACCGGGCCGCCATCCAGGACCTGTGGCTCTTCGCGCGCCGCTGGCCGGGCGCCCTGTCGCGCCTCATCGCGAGCCGCATCTCCATCGACGAGGCGCCGGAGGCCTTCCGGCACCCCGGGTCCGGGCTGAAGCAGGTGGTCACCGTCGGGGAGTAGCGCCGCCCGCCGGTCCCGTCCCTCACCTCGCCTGCGCGGTGACGTCCTCGGCCTGCATCCCGGTGGGCATGGGGATGTGGCGGATGGTCCTCGCCGTCCAGTCGAGCTTCCCGAGGTCCACTTTCCGGATGGCCAGGTTCCCGTAGGTGCGGAAGTAGAGGAGCCGGTTCGTCAGGTCGTGAACGGTGGCCCACTGGGTCTGCTCGTAGGCGAGGGTGGGGGCGGCGCCGTCCTTGCCCGGGACCCGCTGCGCCACCGCTCCGATGGGGATGTCCACCGCGTTGAGGACGTGGAAGGCGGCGTTGGCGCCCTCGGTCGCGGTGGGGGGCGGGACGGTGGACCAGGCGAGCGCGGTGGCCCGGACGAAGCGGCCGGGCGGCGTGTAGTCGCCCGGCACCCCGAGCATGCCCGAGCCCTGGCCGAGCGGCCGGATCTCCACCGTCCCGAGCCGGAGCCCGTCCACGTTCTGGTTCGTGAGGTCCACGTGGTTGCGCAGGTTGGTGAGGTGCCAGTCGAAGTTGGGGGAATTCGTGAGGGTCCCGATGGGGTTCTCGTGGATGCGGAGCTCCCCGCCCACGTACTCGACGACGATGGCGCCGCCCTGGGCGTCGGCGATGGCCCAGTGGAGCGGCTGCGGCCCCGCCGGGGGGATGACGAGGTCGTAGACGGCGACGGCCGGCAGGGCGGCCCGGACCTCGGCGACGGTCGCGAAGCGGGAGAGGAGCCAGTTCGAGAGCTCGAGGTTCGAGATCGCGTCCTTGCCGGCCTGGGCCGGGAAGGGCTGGTACTGGACGAACTCCGGGATGTAGAGCGTGCCGACCGAGAGCCCGGCCTCGTTCAGGCCGTCGGTCGAGATGTCGTGGCCGAGCGTGTTCATCCCGGCGAAGCCGTACTTCGCGACCCAGGCCGTCCCGGGCTTCTGGTCGGGCCGCGTCGCCGAGAGGGGGTAGCCGCGCGGCACGATCATGACCGCGCTCTCGAGCGGCATGCCGAGCTCCATCGAGCGGCCGATGAGGATGGCGCCGTCCTTCGAGCGGATCCGGAACGTCGTGCAGGCGGAGGCGTCGGCCGGGGCGAGCGCGGCGAACGTCAGGGCGGCGGCGAGGGCGAGGGCAAGGGGTCGGGACATGGTCCGACCATTGACCGACATCGTGGGGATCGCCGCCAGGATTTTTCCCCGGGGCGGCCCTCCCGGGACGTTCCGGGAGGGGTTGTGGGTGCGACGGGGACGCCGGACTACCGGGCGGCGGGCTTCTCCACGCCGAGCAGCTCCACGTCGAAGATGAGCGTGGAGTTGGGCGGGACGGAGGGCGGCTTGCCGGTGGCGCCGTAGGCGAGGGTCGCCGGACAGACGATGCGCGCCTGGCCGCCGACCTTCATCTGCTTCAGCCCTTCCTTCCAGCACGGGATGCCGCTCGAGAGGGGGGCGACGACCGGGCCGCCCTGCTTGCGCGAGGAGTCGAAGACGCTGCCGTCGGGGAGCTTCCCCTCGTACTCGACCTTCACCGAGTCGCCGTCGCCGGGCGAGGCCCCGGTTCCCTCGCGGGAGGGGATGTAGATGAGGCCGGAGGGGGAGCGGACGGCTCCCTTCTCCTTCGCGAAGTGCACGAGCGCGGCCCGGCTGCGGTCGCCGTACGCCGACGTGGCGAGCTCGTTCACCTTGCCCCGGTAGACGTTCATGTCCACCTGGATCTTCCGGTTCAGCACGGCGTCCGACAGGCCGCGCTGCACCACCGCCAGCTCCTCCGGCTTCAGGTTGAAGACCTTGAAGCTGTCCGCGGCGGCGACGCCGAGGGCGTAGAGGGTCTTCTCCCGTTCCGTCTTCAGCTGGGGAGCCTGGGCCGGAGCCTTGGCGGCCGGAGCCGGAGTCGCGGAAAGGGCGAGGAGGAGCAGGGCGGTGGTGGTCGTCATGTCACTTCCCGGCGGGAGCGGGGGCGGGGGTGCTGGGCGTCACGCCGAGCAGCTCGACCTTGAAGACCAGCGTGGCGTTGGGCGGGATGGCGCCGGGGGCGCCGCGCTCGCCGTAGGCGATGGAGGGAGGGCACACCAGCGTGGCCTCGCCGCCGACCTTCATCTTCTGCACGCCCTCGGTCCAGCAGGGGATGACCTGGTTCAGGCCGAACTCGATGGGCTGGCCGCGCTTGTAGGAGCTGTCGAACACGGTGCCGTCCATCAGCTTGCCCTCGTAGTTCACCTTCACCTTGTCGGTGGCGGCGGGCGAGGCGCCCGTGCCGGGCCGCACGGCGATGTAGATGAGGCCCGAGGCGGTCTTCACGGCGCCCGGCTTGGCGGCGTACTCGGCGGCGGCGGCGCCCTCCTTGATCTTGCGGGCCTCGCCGGCGGCGGCGACCTTGGCCTTGGCGAACTCCTGCACCTTGGGCTCGTACGCGGTGACGTCGACCGCGGACTTCTTGCCCGCGAGCGTGTCGGCCATGCCCTTCTCCATCATGCCGACCTGGGCCGGGGAGAGGGAGAGGTCGGTCAGGTTCTTCGAGGCGAGCACGCCGAGGGCGTAGAGGGTGTTCTGGTCCGGCGTGGGCTTCGCCTTGGGCTTCACGTTCTTCTGCTCGGGCTGGCCCGGGTGGGCGGGCACGTAGGCCTTCAGGTACTCCTGGACCTTGGGGGTCTGCTTCTCCATGTCGATGGCGAGCTTCTTGCCGGAGAGGGCGTCCGTCATGCCCTTCTGGACCTGGTCCACCTGCTTGGCGGACAGCTTGAATTCCTTGAAGTTCCGGGAGACCAGGGCGCCGAGCGCGTACATGGTCTTGTCGTCCTCGGTCTTCGGCTCCGGTGCCGCGGCGTAGGCCTGGACCGAGAGGGCGAGCAGCGCTGCGGCGACGATGATTCTCATGGGTTCTCCTTCGGGGTTTCGGGGTGTTTACCCCGAAACCGCCCCGGCAGGAAGTGTAGTCCCGCTCACTCCTCGAGCGTCGAGACGTCCCCCTCGGGGAGCCCCTGCGCGCGCGCATTGAGAACGCGTCGCATGATCTTCCCGGAGCGGGTCTTGGGAAGGGAGTCGACGAAGGTGATCTTCTCCGGGCGGACGATGGGGCCCATGTGCTTGCCGACGTGGGCCTTCACCTCGTCGGCCAGCTCCTCGCTCTCCTTGAAGCCCTTGCGGAGGATGCAGTAGGCGTAGATGGCCTGCCCCTTCACCTCGTGCGAGACGCCGATCACCGCCGCCTCGGCGACGGCCGGGTGGCTGACGAGGGCGCTCTCCACCTCCGCGGTCCCGAGCCGGTATCCCGACACCTTGATGACGTCGTCGGTGCGGCCGATGACCCAGAAGTAGCCGTCCTTGTCCCGCTTGGCCGAGTCGCCGGCCATGTACCGTCCTGGGTACTTGGACCAGTACTGGTTCACGTAGCGGTCGGGGTCCTTGTAGATGGTGATGGCGGCGGCGGGCCAGGGGTTCTTGAGCGCCAGGAAGCCCTCCTCGCCGTCCGGCACCGGGCCGCCGTTCTCGTCGAGGATCTCGGCGTCCTGCCCGAAGAAGGGGCGGGTGGCGGAGCCCGGCTTGAGCGGGACCACCGGCGTGGGGGTGAGCTGGAACATCCCGGTCTCGGTCTGCCACCAGGTGTCCATGATGGGGCAGCGTCCCTTGCCGATGCCCCGGTGGTACCACTTCCAGGCTTCCGGGTTGATGGGCTCTCCCACCGAGCCGAGGATGCGCAGCGTGGAGAGGTCGTGCCGGTTGGGCCACGACTCGCCGAAGCGCATGAGCCCGCGGATGGCGGTGGGGGCGGTGTAGAGGATGGTGATGCCGTACTTCTCCACCAGGTGCCACCAGCGGTTCGGGTACGGGTAGGTCGGGGCGCCCTCGTACATGAAGGTGGTCGCGCCCATGAGCAGCGGGCCGTACACGATGTACGAGTGGCCGGTCACCCAGCCCGGATCGGCGGCGCACCAGTACCTGTCCTCGTCCTTCAGGTCGAAGACGTACTTGAGGGTGGAGTAGACCCCCACCATGTACCCGCCGTGACAGTGGATGAGCCCCTTGGGCTTGCCGGTGGTGCCCGAGGTGTAGAGCATGTAGAGCGGGTCGTAGGCGTCCATCACCTCGGTGGCCGACACGCCGGTGGCGAGCGGCAGCTTCATGAGGTCGTGGTACCAGTAGTCGCGCCCCGGCTCCATGCGCACCTCGTGGCCGGTGCGCTGCACGACGATGACCGTCTCCACCGTGGGTGCGTGGCGGACGGCGTCGTCCACGATCTTCTTCAGCTCGACGACCTTGCCGTTCATGAAGCCGCCGTCGGCGGTGACCACCACCTTCGACTCGCTGTCCTCGATGCGCCCCTGCAGCGCGTCCACGCTGAAGCCGCCGTACACCACCGAGTGGATGGCGCCGATCTTGGCGCAGGCCAGCATGGCGATGACGATCTCGGGGATGCGCGGCATGTAGATGGTGACGCGGTCGCCCTTCTTCACGCCCATGGCCTTCAGGACGTTGGCGAACTTGCAGACGTCGCGGTTGAGCGCGAAGTACGAGTAGGTGCGGACCTCGTTGCGCTCGCCCACCCACACCAGGGACAGCTTGTTCTTCTTGCCGGTCTTCTGGTGCCGGTCGAGGGCGTTGTGGATGATGTTGCACTGCGCCCCGGCGAACCACTTGTAGAAGGGCTTCTTCGAGTCGTCGAGGACCTTGTCCCAGCGGCGGTACCACTCGAGCTCCTCGGCCTCCCCGGCCCAGAACGCGAGCGGGTCGGCGAGCGCGGACTTCGCGAGCGCGTCCCAGTCCTTCACGCGGGCCTGCGCGACCACCTCGGGAGTCGGGTAGTAGATTTCACCGTCGGGCGAGATCCTGTCGGTCATGGTCGGCGGTCCTCTCGGGGGTGAAGGTAACAAACGGGCCGGGGCCCGAACAAACGGTCCCGGAATCGCGATCTTTACGCGGTGCGGCGATCTCGACCCGGGGTGACCGTGAAGATATGCTCGGCCGGTGATCAAGCCGCCAGCCTTGAAGAGGGGGGACGTGGTCCGGATCGTGGCCCCGTCCGGGCCCTTCGACCCGGAGGCCTTCGAGAAGGGGCTGGGCGTGCTGCGGGAGCGGTTCGGCCTCGTGCCCCGCATGCGGGACGACATCGCGGCCCGGCAGGGGTACCTGGCGGGGGACGACGCGCGCCGGCTGGCCGAGTGGCACGAGGCGGCGAGCGACCCGGAGGCCCGCGCGGTCTGGTGCGCCCGGGGGGGCTACGGGGCCATGCGGCTGCTGCCGCGGCTCGAGGCGGCCCGCATCTTCCACCCGCCCAAGGTCTTCGTGGGGTTCAGCGACATCACCGCGCTCCACGTGCTGCTCAACCGGAACGGCCTCGTCACCGTGCACGGGCCGGTGGTGACCCAGCTCGGGCGGCTCGGGCCGGAGGCGCTCGACCACCTGGACGGGCTGCTCTTCGGCGGGTCGCCGCCGCTCGCCGACCGGCGCGCCCCGGTCCCGCCGCCGGGGCGGGGCGTGCTCGCGCGGGCCACGCTGCGGCCGGGGATGGCGTCGGGGCAGCTCCTGGGTGGCTCGCTCACCGTGCTCTCCCACCTCTGCGGGACGCCCTGGCAGCCCCGCTTCGCCGGGGCGGTGCTCTTCCTGGAGGACGTGGGCGAGCGCCCCTACCGCATCGACCGGATGCTGATGCAGCTGCGCCTCTCCGGCGCCCTCGACCGGGTGGCCGGGATCGCCATCGGCCAGTTCACCCAGTGTGACGACCCGGAGCTGGAGGGGGTCGAGGTGGTGCGGCGGGTGGCCTGGGACCTCGGGGTGCCCACCGTGGAGGGCGTGCCGGCCGGGCACGAGGACGAGAACTTCGCCCTGCCGCTCGGGTCGATGGTGACCGTGGTGGCGCCGCGCCAGCCCGAGGAGGGGCCGCCCCGGCTCGGCTTCGAGCAGGGCGCCACCACATGACGCTCGCCTTCACGGTCCCGCCGGGCGTGGCGCCGGCCTGGGACGCGGTGGTGCTCCGGAACGGCGAGGTGCTGGCCGCGGAGCGGGGAGGGGACGCGGCCGACGCGGGGCGGGGCGGGACGCCGGGCCTGCCCGGGAAGCCGCTGCTCTTCGACGTGTCGTCGCTCACCAAGGTGCTCTGCACCGGGACCCTCACCGCACTCCTCGTGAAGGAGGGGCGGCTGGGCCTCGACGCGCCCGCGGCGGAGTGGCTGCCGCGCTTCCGCGAGGGCGGGAAGGAGCGGGTGACGGTGCGCCAGCTGCTGGCCCACTCGAGCGGGCTGCCCTGGTGGCGCCCCTGGTTCGAGCGGGCCATGGCCGATCCGGTGGCGGGCCAGGCGTTCCTGCCGCCTTCGGAGCGCCCCGCCGACCTCGCCGCCGCCTTCGCGCGCGGCCGGGAGATCGTGGCGGAGGGGCTCTGGGAGGAGCCGCTGGAGGCCGAGCCGGGGACGCGGGCCCTCTACGGCGACCCGGGGTTCCTGGCGCTGGGATTCCTCCTCGAGGCGGCGGGAGGGGCGCCGCTCGACCGGCTCTTCGCCGACCGGGTGGCGGTGCCGCTGGGGGCGCCGGACACCTTCTTCGTGGGGCCGGGCCGGCTGGCGGTCGGGCAGGGCCCGTGCGCCGGGCGGCGGTATGCGCCCACCGAGAGGTGCGAGCACCGGCACGAGCAGAACGAGGGCACGGTGAACGACGACAACGCCTGGGCCATGGGGGGCGTGGCCGGCCACGCCGGGCTCTTCTCCACCGCGTCCAACGTGGCGCGGCTGGGGCAGGAGTGGCTGCTGGCGCTCGAGGGGCGCGGGCGCATCCTGGATCCGAAGGTGGCCCGCGAGTTCGCGCGGCGGGACGCGACGCCGGGGAGCGAGCGGGCGCTCTCCTGGGACACGCCGTCGGCGGCCGGGTCCTCGATCGGGTCGCGGCTCGGGCGGGGACCGCTGGGCGCCATCGGCCACCTGGGCTACACCGGGTGCTCCCTGTGGATCGACCGGGACCGGAAGCTGGTGTCCGTCCTGCTCACGAACCACGTCTTTCCCGGGGGGCGGCGCCCGGCCGAGATCCTGGCGCTCCGGCAGGCCTTTCACGACGCGGTGGCGAAGGCGGTGGGATGACCGGGACGGTCGACTGGAAGAGGGTCCGCAGGGTGCACCTCATCGGCGTGGCCGGCACCGGCATGGGCTCGTTCGCCGGGATGCTGAAGGCGGCGGGCTACGAGGTGACCGGGTCCGACGAGAACGTCTACCCGCCCATGTCCACCCAGCTCGAGCGCTGGGGCATCGAGGCCATGCAGGGCTACCGGCCGGAGAACCTCGACCGGGCCCGGCCCGACGTGGTGGTGGTCGGGAACGTGGTGCGGGCGGTGAA
>DAIEMM010000422.1 GCA_027349605.1 Anaeromyxobacteraceae bacterium | reverse complement strand
TGTGGATGTCGCTGGCCCGCTCCTTGACGGCGCGGAAGAGGAGCGAGTTGACGAGCCGGATGATGGGGGCCTCGTCGTCCGACTCGAGCAGGTCGGTGGGCTCCTCCAGCTCGTGGGCCACGCTCTCGAGGTCCTCGGTGGTCTCGAGGTCCTCCATGAGCCGGTCGTGGCGGTCGGCGGTCCGGTCGTAGACCTGGTTGATGGCGTCGACGATGACCGCTCCCGGGGCCACCACCGGCGACAGCGGCGCGCCGAGCAGCACCGAGAGGTTGTCCTGAGCGGCGGTGTCGAGAGGGTCGGCGACGGCCACGCGGATCTCGTCCCCGTCGCGCCCCAGCGGGAGGACCCTCGCCGTCTTGGCGAAGTTGATGGGCACGAGCCGCGCCAGGTCGTCCGGCACCTCCGCGGCGTCGATGCTCGCCAGGAAGGGCAGGTCGAGCTGGAGGGCGAGCGCCCGCAGCACCTGCTCCTCGGTGGCGAGCTTCGCCTTCACCAGGGCGTCGCCGAAGCGCAGGCCGGCCGGGTCGGCCTGCTGGGCGGCCAGCGCCTCGGCCACCTTCTCGGGGGACACCCCGGCGGTGGCCGCGAGGATCTCGCCGAGCGGCCTCCCGCGCAGGGAAGCCGGCGGGACCGGGGGCTCCGGGGAAGGGGCGGGGGGAACCGCCGTTTCGATCTGCTGCGTGGCCATGTGGCTGCCGGGGCCGCCTAGCCGCCGCCCGGGGGCGGGGGGGGGCTGGCGGGTGGGGTGGAGGGTGCGGTGGGCTCCGAGCCCGGGATGGGCCTCCAGGTGCCCTGCGTGGGCGGGAAGGTGCGCGGCTGGGTGCCCTGCGGGGGAGGAGTCGAGGGCAGCGGCCCGGTGGGGATCTCGGAGGGCTCGATGGTGCGTCCGCCGGCACCGGAGCCGTTCGGCGCCGGGGCGGGAGCCGGAGCGGGAGCCGGCACGGGCGCCGGAGGGCTCTCCGGGACGTAGCTCGGCGGCGCCTTCATGGTCTTCTCGCCCGCACCGCCCGGCCCCCCGTTCTCGATCTTGGCGTTTTCCGCCACCACCTGCTGCCGGACGCGGGTGAGCGGGCCGGGCCGGCTCGAGGCCTCGGCCAGCGTGTAGTCGGGCTTCTTGCCGTAATAGAGCTCGTAGAGCTCGCGATGCTCCCGCTGCTTGCGCTCGAGGATGCGCCGGAAGTCGGACTGGTCCCGGATGATGTAGGGGGTGAGCAGGAGGAGGAGGTTCGTCTTCTTCTTCACGATGTTGGTGCTGCGGAACGCCCAGCCCAGGATGGGGATGTCGCCGAGCAGCGGCACCTTCGACACCGAGGTGACGTTTCGATCCTGCACCAGGCCGCCGATGACGATGGTGCTCTGGTCCTTCACCACGACCTTGGTCTTCACGCTGCGCTTCGCGGTGGTGGGGCCGAGCGTCGGGTTGTTGGCGACGATCTCCTCCTGCGACTCCTCGATGTCCATGCGGACCATGTCGCCCTCGTGGATCTGCGGCTTGATCTTGAGCTTGAGGTCGACGTTCTGCCGCTGGATGGGCGCGATGAGGCTCACCGCGTAAGGGCTGGCGAGCAGGTTGTTCGTCGTGTTGCCGCTGGTGGTGGTGCTGCCGAGCCCGGTGTTGAACCCCGGGTTGTAGCCGGCCTGGAACGGCACGTTGTTGCCGACGATGATCTCCGACTCCTCGTTGTCCTGCGCGATGAGGTGCGGGGTGGAGAGCACGTTGACGTCCGAGTTGGACTGGAGGGCCTGGATGACCACCCCCACGCTCGGGAAGGGGAAGATGTCCTTCAGCTCGGCCGAGACCGGGCCGACCAGGCCGGTGAGGAACCCGCCCAGCTGGAGCGCCGAGGTCGGGTTGAGCGAGTTGATCTTGCCGGGCTCGAGGCCGATGGGGATGAACCCCTTGCCGTTGGCCGTGTTGACCGGGACGGCGAGGTGCATGCCCACCCCGATGTCGCTGGTGTTGTCGATGTCGACCTCCATGATCACCGCCTCCACGAAGACCTGGCGGCGCGGGCGGTCGAGCTTGTCGATGAGACGCTGCACCACGGCGAAGTCGGAGGCGCTGGCGATGATCACGAGGGAGTTGGAGGGCTTGTCGGCGGTGACCTTCACGTCTCCGCTGAAGAGCTCGGCCGTGCCGCCGCCGGAACGCGGAGCGGAGACGCCGGGAGGCGATGCCATGGCCGAGGTGACCGACGGCGGGGGCACCGAACCCCCCGACGAGCTGCCGCGCCGGGAACCGCTGGCCAGGTTCTGCAGCGTGTTGGAGAGGTCCTCGGCGTTGGCGTTCTTCAGGAAGATGACGTGGATCGACCCCTCGCCGGCGGTGGGCGTGTCGAGCTGCCGGACCAGCTCCACGATGCGCTGGTAGCTCTTCTCGTCGGAGATGACGATGAGCTTGTTGGTGCGCTCGTCGGCCACCACCTTGCTGATGGAGATGTCGTTCGCGTCACCCAGTGCGCCGCCGGCCGGAGCGGCGCCCGGCGCCGCCCCGGGGGTGGCCACGCCGCCGATGACCGGCCGGCGGGCGCCCTTGACCGGCTGGCCGGGCGCCTGGACGAAGATCTGGTTCACCTTGTCGGCGACGTCGCGCGCCGGGGCGTACTGGACCTGGATGACGCGCACCAGGTCGTGCGAGCCGGGGCGGTCGAGGGCCTCGAGCAGCTTCTCGATGCGACGGACGTTGAGCCCGATGTCGGTGACGAGGAGGATGTCCGGAGGGATGGTCTGGATGTCCGCGCCCTGGGGCGACGTGAAGTTGCCGAGGACGGCGCGCAGCTGGTCGGGGTCGACGTAGTGGAGCCGGAAGAGCTTGGTGACCGGCTGCTCCATCGCGGGGACCTCGGTGTCCTCGCCGAGCAGCGTGGGAATGGGGACCTTCTTCGCGTCGGCGATGCGGACGAGCTTCCAGTACTTGCCCGTCTGGTACATGGCGATGCCGTTGGTGTTGAGCGCCGCCAGGAAGGCGGCATAGGCCTCCTCGGCCGTCACCGGGGTCTTGGAGAGCAGCGTGATCTTCCCGCGGACGACCTCCTCGGTGTAGGCGAAGTTCCGGCACGTCCAGCGACTGGCCTGCTCGAGCAGGTCGAGGATCTCGGCCTTGTTGAAGGCGAGGAGGAACTTCCCGTCCATCGGCTCGCAGGCCCCGGTGGAGCGGGCCGATCCGCCGGCCTGGCCGGCCGGGACGACGTCGGCGCGCGCGGGGGCCTGCTGCTGGGGGCCCTGCCCGACGGGCGGCGCCGGCTGGGGGCTCGGGGCCGGCGCTGCCGGTGCCGTCGCGGGGGGGGGCCTTCCGGTCGGGATGCCGGCCCGGAGGCCGCCCGGCGCGCGGCGCAGGGTTCCCGGACGAGGCGGAGGCGGCTGGGGAGCCGGGGCGACCTGGGGGCCGTCGGGTGCGTCGGCCGGGGCCTCGGCCGATGCGTCGGGCGGGTCCCCAGCCTCGCTGGGCGGAGGCGTCTGGCCTCCGGCAAGGGCGGACACGAGAAGGACGGCGAGCAGCGAGCGCATGTGATCCCCTCGCACCGGCTACTGGCCGGTGACGTTGTACTCCTTGCGGATGGTCTGGCCGTTGCG
>DAIEMM010000414.1 GCA_027349605.1 Anaeromyxobacteraceae bacterium | reverse complement strand
CCAGCCCCTGGATCGTCATCGAGAACGGCCAGCCGGCCACATTCATTGGGCCATTCGCCATGACCGAGGTCGCGGCCTGGCTACTCGACGGCGTCGCCTACGTGCACGCTCGCCCGGCAGGGTGCACGAACTGTGGCGATGTGCTTGACGAGATCTACGTGGTCGAGAACGGCCGACTTCGGCTGGTTCTTCAGTCGAGCGCGAACTCCAATTAGCTGGGCCGTAGTGGCGACGGCAAGCTCCTCGGCTCCATACCCCTGTCGACGCTGCCCTGTTGACGGGCGCCGGAGTCCGGTATTGCCGATTTGCAGAGGGATGGGACCGGGTCGTTGCAGAAGCATTCCCCCCCGGGGTCCACATCGGCGTGACGTCGTCTACTTGCCCTTCTTCTCGGTTCTCTGTCCAGCCTTCTGGCCGGGTTTGAGCCTGGAGCGGTACGACTCTCCCTCGATGACGAGGTCGTAGGCGTTGGAGGTGAAGCGGTCGATGGCGGCCTGGGCGCGCATGGGGTCGGCGAAGGTGGAGAGCCACTCGTCGGGGCCGCGGTTCGAGGTGACGATCATCGAGCCGGCGCGGTGACGCTCGAAGATGATCTCGTGTGCGTCGCGGCTTTCCTGGGCATCCATGGCGTCGAGTCCGAAGTCGTCGACGATGAGCAGGTCGACGGCGAGGAGTGCGCGAAGTTCCTTCTCGTAGGTTTGCATGACGCGAGCGTGCTTCAGGCTCTTCAGAAGTCGGTCAGTCGCAACGGCGAGGACGGAGTAGCCACGGCGGCAAGCGACGTGGCCAAGCGCGTGGGCGAGGAAGGTCTTGCCGACGCCCACGTTCCCGACGATGGCGACGTGGTGGTGGGATTCGAGGAAGCGCAGCGAGGCGAGTTCGTTGAGGAGCGCTCGGTCGAACTCGACCTTGGATGTCTCGTCCCAGCGCTCGAGCTGGGAGTCCCTCTCCAGGTGGCCACGCTCGGCCCGGATGGAAGCCGCCTGGCCGTCACGACGGGTGGCCTCGTCGCCGAGCGCGAGGAGGAGCAGGTCCTGGTGGGGCATCTTCTGCTGGCGGGCAAGCACGAGCCGCTCGGGGAGCGTATCGAGCATCCGGGATAGCTTGAGGCGCTTCAGGACGGTCTTCAACTCGGGGGAGACGACGTCTGGGTTCACGATTCCTCTCCTTCGTCAGTCCGCTCGCGAGATGCGAGCGGGAGGGCGTACTGGCTCGCGGGCCGGAGATACCGGGCGAGCGGGATGACCTTGGCGACGGGCGCCGCAAGCCGGGCGTCGATGCGAACGAGGGTGGCGAGGCGATGGACGTCGACCATGTCGGCGTCGAGCGCGGTCTTGCAGGCGGCGTCGAGTCGAGCGGCGCCAAACTTTCGCGCGAGTCCGAGGAGCTTGAAGAGGCTGCGCAGCCGGGTCCAGGGGAGCGGGCCGGCCGCGAGCGCCGTCGCGAACCGGCGCACGTGCTCGCCGTGCTCCCCGGCCTTCCTGATGAAGAAGGCGACGTCGCGCTGGCCAGCCGCGAAGGCGTATTCCGGGAAGTCAGCGCCGTCGATGGAACGCTGGCCGGGGGCCTTCCGGGGGTGCGTCTTCACGAGCCTTCCGTGCTCGTAGAAGCGGACGAGTTGGCTGTCGGCACGGGCCCGGAGCCGGTGGCGGCGCAGGTCGAAGGGGAGCGAGTAGAGGCTCTTGGCGACGGCGGCGAACTGGTCGAGGGCAACCTTGCAGTCGGCCCAGATCGGGACGTCGTAGGCTTCGGTCGGCGCCGGCAGCAGCGCGGCCCGCTCCTCGGCCTCGAAGTGCTCCCGCGGCAGCCGTTGCGTCCGGCTGTGCCGCTTCATGCCGTAGTCCTCCAGGCTCCAGTGACGTCCGTGGGCGCGCGCATCGTCGAGGGTGCGCAACTGCTCCCCGCCGAAGCAGTCGTCCCGGACGGTCGGCACGGTTCGCTCGACGCGGGCCTTGTCCTTCGGGTGGCGCACCCGCGTGGTGTCGATGCTGAAGCCCCGTGCCTGGGCGTACTCGAGGAAGGCGTCGGTGATCCGCGGCGAGATCGGGTCCGCCTCCACGACGATGGCCTTGGTGTTGTCCGGGATGACGACGTGGAACACGCCTCCGAAGAACTCCCAGGCCGCCTCGCACGCCTCGATGGCCGTCGCGGTCGTCTCGTGGAACACGGGGTAGACGAAGCGGTGGCGGGAGAGGACGGCGGTGAAGATCCAAGCCTTGAATCGGCGGCGCCTACCGAGCAGGTCCGGCTCCAGCAGGATCATCCAGCCCGTGTCCAGCTGAAGCTCCTGGCCCGGCTCGCCGTCGGCGACGGGAACGCTGCGCGCCCCGACGCCGAAGCCGAGCTGCTCCACCGCGTAGCGACGGACCGTGTCGTAGCCGACGTCCACGCCCCGCCGGCGAAGCAGCTTGCCGACCTTGCTGAGTCGCACCCGGTTCGCGAGATGCCCAGCGATGAACTCCCGGTGCGTCTCGCAGACGGCCCACCCTTCTCCCCGGGGGCGGCCGGTCTCGGGCTGGGTGACCTTCACCACCGCCGCCACCAGAGCGTCGTCGAGCGCGCCGGTCCCGTGGCCGGGATCCGCGCCATGCGCCCGGGCCGCGGCCAGGTACCGCCGGACCGTCTTCACGTCGAAGCCCAGCTGCTTGGCGATCCGCTTCTTCGGGACGCCCAGCAACCAGAGCCTGAGGACTTCCTTGACCTCCAGCATCGTGACCTCGCGAAACGCCATCGCCGCCCTCCTTGGGGAGGGCGATCCTGGCTGCTTGGTCACGCCGATGGGGGAGGGAATGGTTCTGCAAATCTCCCCGTCCCCGGGGGGAATCCTTCTGCAAATCTCAGCCGGCCGGGGTCCCTACCTTCTGCAAATCAGCATCCTTCTCGCCGCCACCTCATGGTGTGGCCTCTTTGCCTACACCGGCTCCTTGCCCCCCATCCGTGTCCGTGGAATGAGGGACACATGAAAGCTCTTCTACTCACCGCGACCCTCTCCGTTGCCCTGCTTTCGACTCCCGCCGCCGCCCAGATCTCCTTGCGCATGGACCTCGTCGTACCGTTGCCGCCCGCGCCGACCCTCGTCGTCGTACAGCCCGGAATCCAAGTGGTTGCGGGCTATCCGGAGGAGGTTTTCGTCACGAATGGCATCTACTGGCTCAGGCGCGACGGGGGCTGGTACCGCTCGATCCAGCCCCGGACCGGCTTCGTCGTCGTCTCCCCAAGCCGAGTCCCGCCCGGTCTCGCCCGGCTCCCCCCCGGCCATTACCGGAACTACAGCAAGGCGCAGGCGAAGGCGGACCGGGACTCCTGGAAGGCGCAGAAGAAGGCAGCGAAGCACGCCTCCAACTCTGGCCATGATCACTGACGGACCGTGGATCAGTCCCTTCTCGGGACGAGAAGCAGACCGGCGCCCACGACGATGGCCCCCACGCTTGCCCAGGTGGGGATGCGGACGGCCTCCGTGTCCTTCACCACGAGAGAGACGGGCCCGAGCCTCGTCTCATGGGACTCGCGAGTGTAGGTGAACCCGCCGTAGACGAGACCGCCTGTTCCCGCCGCGATCAGGACGAGCCCGAGGACCTTCATCACCTTCAACACCTTCATCTCGTTCCCTTCCGGCCGAACCCGACCAGTTACTTGTCCTTGGCGACCTTCCGAAGCGGGGGCGGCTGCCACGTTCCTTCTCCCGCCGGCAGGATCGAGGGCGGATCCGGCCTCGGCCAGTAGAGCCGCATGGCGACGTAGATCGGCCCATCCGGTGCAGGAAGCCAGTTCGACTCCTTGTCCTTCCCCGGCGACTTGCTCTGGATGTAGAGCGTCAGGGAGCCGTCCTTGCCCTTCTTCATCGAAGGCAACATCGGGGAGTTGATGAGGTAGCGATTGATGGGGTTTGCGACGAGGAGCTGCGTCTTCCCGTCGTACATCGTCAACGACCAGAAGGCGTTCACCGGAGGAAGCTGGCCAGGGCCAAACGTGAGCGTGTAGTCATGCTTGCTGCCGTCGAGCGGCTCGTTGGCCAGGTCGGTCTTCGTCATCGGGTACGCGGCTTCCACGGCGTCGTTGCCGTAGATGCCGGCTCGCGCGGCGGCGGCTCGAAGCAGCCAGTCGCCATGGAAGAAGGCGCGGTCGCCGAAGGCCGAGGAAATGTTCCACCCGTTGATCCGCTTGCCGAGGCTGGCAACCTTCTCGTCGACCTTCTTGTCACCTTCCCGCATGCCGAGGAGCACGGCGGCCTTGTGCTCGAGGGACAGGTCCTTGAAGTCGAAGGTCTTCCCGGGGCCGACCCCGATCCTCGCCAGCCGCGAGCGGATTGCCTCCTCATCGGGTCCGGGTGGGGCGAACTGCAGCGCGAAGTCGAGGAAGTCGAAGAACTGGGTCTTCACGAGGGCCTTGTCGAACTTGGGAAAGTTGACGGAAGGCGCCGGAGCAGGTGCAGGCTGCTTCAGGTACGCCGAAAGCGGCAGCACCTTGTAACCCGCCTGGATCTCCTTGACGTTGTCGATGTCGCCCGGGGCGAACAGCTGCGTCCGGTAGACGACCAGCGAGAACCCCGTCGTGGACCGGAACACGTCCTTGATGCCCGGGGGCTTCTCGCCCTTCCACCCGGGGCCGACGACCAGGTAGTCGCCCGGCTCGGTTCCGGTCGCACGGCTCCCGATGTACCCGTAGTTGAAGGTGTTCCCATCGCAGAGCATCAACGAGTAGTAGCGCGGCCTCGGAACCGCGGGGACGGAGAGGACCATCGGTTCCGACCGCAGGTCCAGCCAGACGAGCGAATACGGCGTGTCGCTGTTCGGCGTCGGGATGGCGGTGTCCTGGGGCGTGAAGACGCGAGCCTCGTTGTGGATCTCGTTGAACGGGGCCTTGAACTGGCCCGAGTTCCGGTCGACCACGTACTCATACATGACGCCGTAGTTCATCACGATGGGCAGCCCGTAGATGAACCCCTCCTCCGCGATGGCCTTGATCTCCTCGAGGCTCGGCCGCTGCACCTCAGGCTTCGCGGCCTGGGAGATGGTGTCCTTGGGATTCGAGCACCCGGAGACCACGGTGATCACGGCGCACAGCATCGTCACGCACTGCGTCTTCCTTGGGATGAGCATGTTCTCCCTCATCACGTTGCCTTGCGCTGCCCTGGCTGCACGAGTCGACGAGCCCCGGTTCTAGCGGCGAACACGCCCCGCGCAAGGCCTGGAAGGGCAGGCACGTTTGGGCGTTCCTGCTTCAGATGCACCGTCCCCGAAGCATCTGCGTCACCAGCGCC
>DAIEMM010000407.1 GCA_027349605.1 Anaeromyxobacteraceae bacterium | reverse complement strand
CTGAAGCTCGACTTCATCGCCCGCATGAACAAGGACTACCTCGCCGGGACGCTCACCTTCCGGGAAGAGGCGGCGGGCGGCGGCGCAGGCTAGACCCGAGCCCCGGCCTGCGATAGGAGACGCCCGTGCGGATCTCGCGCGGGCGTCTTCTTTTGCGGGTGGCCCTCCTCCTCGTGGGAGGGGGCTTCATGGAGTGGCGCGCCTGGGAGACCCGGCGTGCCTCGCTCTCGCTGTCCGGGGCCGACCGCGTCCTGGGCGACCGCCTCGCCTTGGTGATGGCGCTCGTGGGCCTGCTCGCGATCCTCACCGCGGGAGTGGTGGCGTGGCAGATGCGGCGCCGGGAGCG
This sequence comes from Anaeromyxobacteraceae bacterium, assembly GCA_027349605.1. Classification (GTDB taxonomy): domain Bacteria; phylum Myxococcota; class Myxococcia; order Myxococcales; family Anaeromyxobacteraceae; genus CAIOAK01. Next base: position 5,309 of record DAIEMM010000407.1, on the reverse strand, counting down.
GCGCCACACCCTCCACCTCGGCCCTACGGGGCCTGGACCGCGGGCTCCTCCCAGCGGTGATCCTTGAGCTGCTCGCGCAGCGCCGACTTGAGGAACTTGCCGGTTGCATTGCGCGGGATGGCGTCCATGTAGACGTAGGAGTCGGGGAGCCAGTAGCGGGCGAAGAGCGGCGTCAGGTACTCGGTCAGCTCCACGGGCGTGGCCTTGGCCCCCTCCTTCAGCACGACCGCCGCCACCGGGCGCTCCCCCCAGCGCGGGTGGGCGATCGCCACCACCGCCGCCTCCTTCACCGCCGGGTGCCCCATGAGGGCGTTCTCCAGGTCCACCGAGCTGATCCACTCCCCGCCCGACTTGATGAGGTCCTTGGACCGGTCGGTGATGCGGACGTAGCCCTCCACGTCGACGGTGACGATGTCGCCCGTGCGGAACCAGCCGTCCATGGTGAACTTGTCGGCCTCGGCCGGGTTCTGGAAGTAGCTCTTCGCGACCCAGGGGCCGCGGACTTGCAGCTCGCCCATCGACTTGCCGTCCCGCGGGGCCGGGCCGTTCTCCCCCACGACCCGGGTCTCGACGAAGGGAACCGGAATACCCTGCGCGGAACGCATGCGAAGCCGCTCGTCGTCGGAGGCCTTCTCGAGGTGCGGCTTGAGCCGGGCCACGGTTCCGAGGGGGGTGGTCTCGGTCATGCCCCAGGCGTGGATCACGCGGAGCCCGTGGCGCTTCTCGAACCCCTCGATCATCGCCTTCGGCGCGGCCGCGCCGCCGACGATCATGCCCTTGATGGAGGAGGTGTCCCAGACCCCGGGGTTCCGATCCAGCTCGTCGAGGATGCCCAGCCAGACGGTGGGAACGCCGGCGGTGAGCGTGACCCTCTCGCGCTGGAAGAGGTCGAGCAGGCTCTTGGCGTCGAGGTGGGGCCCCGGGAAGACCTGCTTCGACCCCACCATGGTGGCGGTGAAGGGCAGGCCCCAGGCGTTCACGTGGAACATGGGGACCACCGGGAGCATGGCGTCGCCGAACGAGAGGCCCAGCGCGTCGGGCAGCGCCGACACCATCGAGTGCAGGACCAGGGCGCGGTGGGAGTAGACGACGCCCTTGGGGCGCCCGGTGGTGCCCGAGGTGTAGCAGAGCCCCGCCGCCTGCCCCTCCTCGAGGTTCGGGAAGGAGAAGGTGTTCATCTCCGGCTCGATCATCTGCTCGTAGTCGAGCGCGAAGTCGGGGGCGGGGTGCCCGTGGGTCCAGACCACCACCGCGCGGAGGTTCACGTCCTTGTGGAAGCGCTCGTAGACGGGGAGCAGCACGTCGTCGACCAGGAGGAACCGGTCCTCGGCGTGATTCATGATGTAGGCCAGGTCCTGGCCCGAGAGGCGTGGGTTCAAGGTGTGCAGGACGCCGCCGGCCAGCGGGATGGCGAAGTAGGCCTCCAGGTGGCGGGAGTGGTTCCAGCCCAGCGTGGCCACGCGGTCACCCGGCTGCAGGCCCAGGCGCACCAGCGCGTTGGCGAGCTTTTGCACCCGCTTGTGGAACTCCCCGTAGGTGGTCCGCTGGATCGACTTGTCGGGCCATCGGGAGACGAGCTCGACGTCGGGGAAGTACCTCCCTGCGCGATCGAAGATCGGGAGCAGCGTCAGTTCGTAGTCCATCATCAGTCCGCGCATGGAATGCCTCCAGGGGTGACGGGTCGTGGCGCCAGTCTCGTGGCGCCAGTCTAGTAGATGCGCGCGACTTCGGCGCCGGAGAAGTAGGCGCCGAGGATCCGCCGGTAGTCCTGGCCGGCCGCGGCGCGCCCGATGGCGCCCCACTGGCACATGCCCACGCCGTGGCCCCACCCCCCGCCCCGGAAGGTCCAGCCCTCCGGAGCAGCGACCACCACGAACATCGCCGAGGGGAGGTCGCCGAGCAGCCGGCGGATGCGGAGCTCCCCGTGGACGGTGGCGCTCCCCCGCTCCCCGTCCACCCGGAGTGAGACGGCCCGGCCGGACGACCCTCGCCGGACCACGACGAGGTCGTCCACCGCCCCGACCCCGAGCGATCCGAGCAACCGATCGACCTCCGCCTGCGGGAGGACCCGCTCCCAGCGGTAGCGGTCACCCCTCGCACCGGGCGCGCGGGAGCACCAGGCTGCGGGAGCCGCGGCGATGAAGGCGGCCACCCTCCCCTCCGAGGAGAGTCCGCCCGCCCACCTGGCCGCGTCGGCGGCGCCCAGGTCGGGCCGCCCCCGCAGGCTTGGGTTGGGCGTCCCGCCCCACACCTTCTCGTTGTCCTCGCCGTGCCCGCCGCACATGGCCGAGTACACCCCGTCGACGAGCCGTCCCCCCGCGAGGTCGAAGAGGGCCTCCCCGCGGGTGGACCGGACGGCGGCGTCGGTGGAGGCGACCTGGGCCACCTCTCCCCGGTAGGCCTGGCAGTGCACGTCGCTGCAGATCGACCACGGATCCGCGAGGTGGCGGGTGCCGATCTGTGCGAGGACGTTGGAACGGGCGGTCACCGCCTGGGCCCGCAGCGCCTCGGCCGGCGAGCCGGCGGGCATCTCGCTCGGGACGAGTCCCCGCAGGAGCTCCTCAAGAGGGACGAGGAGCACGGCGGCAAGCTTGCCCCCGGCGTCCACCGTGAGGAGCACCCCGCCCCGGTAGCCCCTCCCGTCGACGGAGACCCCGTCCCCGGCGCCCTCCACGACGACCAGCCGGTCTCCGCTCCCCAGGACCTGTCCTCGGGTGCCGAGGATCTCGACCGAACCGGCCGGGCGCGACTCCACCTCCGGGCTCGCCTCCGGCCGCTCCCCCCACCGCCGCCACGCCTCGGCGCCGAACTCGGCCACGCTGGCCTCGGTGTGGAAGCCGGAGGCGAGCACCAGGGTCCGGCGGTTGTCGATCACGTGCCCGGCGATCCCGTAGACCCCGCCGGTGGTCCGGGTGAGCGTCGGCACCCCGCGGGAGGCCCAGGCTTCCCGCGCCCGCTCCACGCCGATCCGATCGGCGGCCTCGAAGCGTGCGAGCAGCGGCCGGACGGCGACGCGCGCCGGAACTCCGCCCCGGACGCGGGCGCGCAGCCGGGTCCCCCCGGGAAGCGTCACCGGAGCACCCCCGCGTGGGTGGAGGACGGTCGGCCCGCGCGTAACCAGGGCGATCTCGTCGCGCTGCTCCGCGATCCGGATGGCGACCACCGGCTCCCCGTCCGCGAACTCGAGGCGATGGCTCCAGAGGAGCTCCAGGGGATCGCCGGGGACCGGCTCCTCACCCGGCACGGAGGCCTCGGCGAGCAGCGGGGGCGGCAGGGGCGGCGGAAGTCCCCCCGGGGGCTCCCCTGCCGCCGCGAGGGCGGCGGCGGCGATGGAGGCGAGGAGCCCGGCGGTCACGCGAAGAGGCCGAGACGCTGGCTCTTGCGGGTGGCCAGCACCTCGAGGCGCGTCGCGATGTCGCTCCCGCCGGCGAACTCCCCGGCGCGGCGGAGCCGGTTGGCGGCGTCCGCGAGCAGCGCGCGCTCCTCGGCCTCCTGCTCCCGGAGTCCCTCCACCATGAGTGCCACCTCGTCGGCGAGGTCGATGAGCAGGTCGCGACGGCGCAGCGGGCGGGGCAGCGAGAGGTCTCCTGCGCCCACGCGCCGGCAGGTGTGCGCCAGCGCCACGGCGGGGCCCGCCACGCGGTGGGTGAGGATGACGGCGAGCACGAGGAGTCCGGGAACGGCGCCCGCCAGGGCTGCCCCGACCACGAGCCCGGGGCCCGCCTCCTGCCCGGCGGTCCACACCATCACCGAGAGGCCGCTGCCGATGGCGGTGGCCACGAGCAGCATGTAGCTGACCAGGCGAAGCTGGATGCCCGGGTGAACGAGGAAGTTGCGCAGCCGCCGCTTGCTCATGCCCGAATCGTCGCCTTCGCCGATCATCTCGACCTCCGACGCCGAATCTACCCCGGGCGGGCGACCTTTCCAGGTTTGTGACCACCGCCGGCCCGCTCCCGGAACGCAGCGTGGATCCGGACCGTCACGGGGCCCGGGGTGCCGGGCCCGACCTGGCGGTCCCCGACCCGGACCACGGGGAGGACCTCCCGGACCGTCGAGGTGAGGAAGGCCTCGTCGGCGCGCTCGAGGCTCACGAGGGGCAGGGGCTGCTCCCGGACGGGAATCCCGAGCCTGCGGGCCAGGTCGAGGACCACGGCGCGGGTCACGCCCGCCAGGAGCCCGGCCTCGAGCGGCGGGGTCTCGAGCACGCCCCCCCGGACGGCGAAGACGTTCGAGCTGGCTCCCTCGGTCACGCATCCGTACCGGTCCACCAGGAGCGCCTCCTGGGCCCCGTGCCGCCGGGCTTCCCGCACCGCCAGCACGTGGAAGAGGTGCTCCCCGGTCTTGGCCGCGGGGTCGCCGCCCCTGCCCGGACCGCCCGGACCTCCAAAAGGCCAGGCCGGGACTCCCTGGCGGTACGCCGAGAGCGGAGGGCCCTGCAACGGGAGCGCGAGGATCACGACGGTCGGCTCGGTGGCCAGGCTGGGGTCGAGCCCCATCTCGCCGCTGCCGCGGGTGACGACGATCCGTACGGAGCGTTCGCCGGAGTTCCACGGCGCCGCGCCCGGGTCGCCGGTGGCCTCGCTCCCGGAGGCATCGACCACCCGGCGGATCTCCCGAGCGGTCCGCTCGCCTGGCCAGGGGAGCCGGAGCGAGATCCGTTCCGCCGAGGCGGCCAGCCGGGCGAGGTGCGGGACGACCTCGAAGGGCTCGAGACCGTAGGTGCGGATCACCTCGTAGACGCTGTCCCCGTACAGGAACCCCCGGTCGAAGACCGAGACCCGGGCCTCCCCGGCCGGGACGAGTACGCCGTCGATGCTCACCGTCGCGTTCATGGCCGGTTTCTTGACGAGGGGATCATGAGCCGATATCACCGGATGGCAAATGGAATCGCCTGTCGAGTGCACGCAGTGCGGCGTCCTCATGACGAGCTGGTGCGCCGCTGGTTCCCCCACCCGTTACTACCAGTGCCCGTTCTGCAAGCGGACGCTCTGCTCGGCATACGGCGAGGTCTTCGAGCGCGGCGCGCTCGGGCGCCGGGTGCCGTCCACTGCGCGACCGTCCGCCGGGCACCTTGCCGGCGTACCCGTTCCCGAGGCGTCGCCCGACGACCAGCGCTGGCGTGAGCTCAAGGGGCGGGCCGCGCGATGGTTCGCGCGTGTCGAGGCCGATGGCGTCCGTCACGCCCCGCCCTCCGCCGTTCCCGCCATGGCCGTGGCGGGACGCGCGCGCGTCTAGTCGTCGTCGCCGTCGTCGGCCTCGAGGCAGCCCCGCCACCCGGATCCCTCCATGGCCTCGCGCATGATGTCATA